>NZ_KV788826.1:0-7420 GCF_001807385.1 Brachybacterium sp. HMSC06H03
CGCCGCCCCGCGCGGCATCCGCCGGCGCCCCGTCGTCGGCATCGCTCGTCGGTGCGAGGACCCGGGCCCGTCCGCGCGCCCGCTCCTCCCGCGCCCCTCCTGAAAGGCACAGTCGCCTCATGACCTCGTCGCACGCCCCTGCGCACCGGTCGCGCTCCACGACGGTCCCCGCGATCCTCGCGCGCGTCCTCGTGCTCGGCGCGACCCTCGCGGTCACCGTGTTCATCGCCCCCGTGCTCATCGCCCAGCAGTCCTGGATGTGGCTCGCGGTGCTGCTGGTGGCCGCGATCGCGATGTTCGCCCTCTACTCCACCAAGCGCTTCGTGCCCGGGAAGTACCTCTTCCCCGGCACCTTCTTCCTCGCGGTCTTCCTGATCCTGCCGATCGCCCTGACCGTCGGCTACTCGTTCACCAACTACGGCGACGGGACACGCGGCACGAAGGAGCAGGCGGTCGCCTCGATCGTGGCGAACTCGGTGCAGCAGTCCCCGGACGCGCCGCGCTACGCGATGACCGTGGCGACCTCGGGCTCCGCGGCCGAGGGCCCCTACGAGCTCTACCTCGTGGACCCGGCCGACGGCACGGTGCACCGCGGCGACGCGGAGACCCCGCTCGAGGAGGTCCCTGCGGACTCGGTCACCGTCGTGGACGGACGCGTCACCGAAGTGGCCGGCCTCGAGGTGCTGGACGCGAACCAGGTCAACGCCGTCTACGACGAGCTGATGGAGCTCTCCGTCCCCGTGGACGAGAAGACCGCGGTGCGGCCGCTGGGCGTGAACCAGGCCTTCGTCGGCTCGACGGTCCTGCAGTACGACGAGGCGGCCGACACCATCACCGACACCTCCACCGGCGCCGTCTACACCGTGGGCACCGTCGGCGACGAGCAGTGCTTCGTGGACGAGAACGGCGAGCGCGCCTTCTCCCAGGGCTGGCTGCAGAGCGTGGGCCTGGCGAACTACGAGCGGCTGTTCACCAACTCCGCGATCGCCGGCCAGTTCGGCGCGGCCTTCGCCTGGACGCTGGTGTTCGCGGCGGGCTCGGTGCTGCTGACCTTCGCGCTCGGCTTCGCCCTCGCACTGGTCCTGAACGACCAGCGCCTGAAGGGCCGACGGGTCTACCGCTCGCTGCTGATCATGCCGTACGCGATCCCCGGATTCATCTCGCTGCTGGTCTGGTCGAACTTCTACAACCGCGACTTCGGCCTGCTCAACGAGCTGCTGCACCTGGACCTGAACTGGTTCGGCGACCCGACCCTCGCGAAGGCCGCCGTGCTGCTGACGAACCTCTGGATGGGCTTCCCGTACATGTTCATCGTCTCCACCGGCGCCCTGCAGGCGATCCCCGACGAGCTCACCGAGGCCTCGCGCATGGACGGCGCCTCCCGCTTCCAGAGCACCTCGCGGATCGTGCTGCCGCTGCTGCTGGTCGCGGTCGCGCCGCTGCTGGTCTCGTCCTTCGCCTTCAACTTCAACAACTTCAACGCCATCCAGCTGCTCACCGAGGGCGGGCCCTTCCCGGACGGCTCCGCCCGCGGCGCGACCGACATCCTCATCTCGATGATCTACCGGATCGCCTTCGGCGGCTCGGGAGCGGACTTCGGCTTCGCCTCCGCCGTCTCGGTCTGCCTGTTCGTCCTCACCGGCGTGCTGGCCACCATCCAGTTCCGATTCACGAACGTCCTCGAGGACGTCAACTGAGCCCGCGGAAGGGATCCCCCATGAGCACCACCGCCTCCTCCGCGACCGCGCCCGCCGCGGCCACGCACCGCATGCCCTTCGGCCGCTGGTTCGCCGAGATCGGCTGGCGCCACGTCGTCGGCCTGCTCGCCGTCGCCTTCGCGGTCTTCCCGATCCTGTTCGTCCTGTCCGCCTCGGTGAACCCCTCGGGCTCGCTGTCGGCGACCGGGCTGATCCCCACCGACGGGGTGACCTTCGAGCACTACGCCGCGATGCTCTCCGGCGAGCGCGCGAACTTCCTGCGCTGGTATCTCAACACGATCATCGTCTGCGGCGTGGTCGCCGTCGTGCAGGTGTTCCTCTCGCTGCTGGCCGCCTACGCCTTCAGCCGCTTCCGCTTCCGCGGTCGGCGCGGCGGGATGCTCGCGGTGCTGCTGGTGATGATGTTCCCCGCGATCCTGTCGATGATCGCGGTGTACACGATGATCGCAGACCTCGGCGACGCCGTGCCGATGCTGGGGCTGAACACCCTGGCCGGCTACATCGCGGTCCTGCTGGGCGGCTCGCTGGGCCAGGTCTGGCTGATCAAGGGCTTCTTCGACACGATCCCGAAGTCGCTGGACGAGGCCGCGATCCTCGACGGCGCGACCCACTGGCAGACCTTCTCCCGGATCCTCGTGCCCTCGATGACCCCGATCCTCGCCACCACGCTGCTGCTGGCGCTGGTGGGCTCGATGAGCGAGTTCCTGATCGGCTCGATCTTCCTCACCGACGACTCGAAGAAGACCCTTGCCGTGGGCATGTACGGCATGTTCTCCTCGGACCGCTCCAACAACCTCGGCGTCTTCGCCGCGGGCTCCGTGATGGTCATGGTCCCGGTGATCGTGCTCTACCAGTTCCTGCAGCGGTACATCGTCGGCGGCTCCACGGCGGGCGCCGTCAAGGGCTGAGGACTTCCCGGGGCGCGGCGGCGACCGGGAGGGCGCGCTTCCCGCATTACCATCATGGCCATGCCCTCAGCTCCTGTGACCGACCCCGGGTTCGACGTCGTCGTGCTCGGGGCCGGCCTGAACTCCCTGAACCTCACCATCGCCTTCCACGCCCAGTACGGGATGCGCTGCACCACCGTGGTGCGCACCCCGGTGGCGATGAACGAGCGCACGGTCACGACGGACCTCGTCACCCTCGGCGCCGACGCGAGCGACGAGGACCTGCGCGATGCGCTGATCGACCTGGCCGCCCAGCGCCCCGCCGGCCGGCCGGCGCTGCTGCTGACCAACGCGGACTCCCTCATCGAGCTGATCGATCGATTCCGCGCCGATCTGGAGCCGCACTACCTGCTCGCGCAGGTCGACGCCCAGCTGCTGTCGCGCCTGGCGGACAAGGCCGAGTTCGCGGAGATCTGCGGGGAGCTCGGCATCGACACTGTCCCCACCGTCATCCTCGACTTCTCCCGGGCCGGGGAGCCGGACTGGAACGGGCACGAGGAGCTGCCCTGGTCCTATCCCGTGGTCGGCAAGGCCGCGAACACCGCCGAGTACCACCACGTCGACTTCCCCGGGAAGAAGAAGGTGTTCTTCCTCGAGTCCGCAGAGGAGCAGCAGGCCCTCGTGCGGTCCCTGCGGGAGGCCGGCTTCACCGGGCGCTTTCTGTTCCAGGAGCTGATCGAGGGGGACGACACCGCGCAGCGCTCGATCACCGCCTACCGCTCCAGCCGCGGGAGGGTGACGCTGCTGTGCGCGGCGCAGGTGCTGCTGGGCGAGCACACCCCGGAGGCGCTGGGCCGCCCCGCCGCGATGGTCACCGGGGACTTCCCCTCCCTCACCGCGGCCGCCGAGCGCTTCCTGGACCACGTGGACTACGTGGGCTTCGCGAACTTCGACGTGAAGGTCGACCCGCGCACCGGCCGGGAGTGCTTCTTCGAGATCAACCCCCGCATCGGCCGGAACAACTACTACGTCACCGCCGCCGGCGAGCCCGTGGCGCGGCACGTCGTCGAGGACCGGGTCCACGGCCGGGACATCGCGCAGGTGCGCGTCACCCGGCCGATCCTGTACACGATCCTGCCGCTGCGGCTCGTGCTCTCGTACGTGCGCGACCCCGCCCTGCGCGAGCACGTCCGAGGTGTGGCGCGGCGGGGGCTGCGCAACCCCTTCCGGTACCGTCCTGAGGGCCTGTGGATGCGCGCCTACTCGGTCGTCTCCGGCCTGAACTTCGTGCGCAAGTACCGCGCCGTGTACCCGCGCCCCACCGACACCGGCTTCTGAGCGTCCGCAGCACGTCCCGGCGCTCCCCGAGCCCACCGCTTCACCTCTCCCGCACCGCGCACGACCGACAAGGACCCCTCTGATGCCCGACACCCCGCCCCGCCCCTGCACCGCCGTGTCGACCCCCGAGGTGGACCTGGTGCTGCTCGGCGGCGACATCGGCATCTACGCCCTGGCCCGCGCCTTCCACGAGAAGTACGGGATCACCTCGACGGTCGTGACCCGGAAGGTCGCCGGCCCCGTCGCAGACTCCTCGATCCTGACCACCGTGGAGCTGGGCATGGCTGCCTCCGAGGAGGACATGGTCGCGGCGCTGCTGCAGGTGGGACGCGACAAGGCCGCCCGCCCCGGCGGCACCCGCCCGGTGCTGCTGGCGAACGCGGACTTCCTGGTCGCGCTGCTGGCCGCGCACCGGGACGAGCTCGGCGAGCTCTTCCACCTGCCGCTGCTGGACGACGACGTGCTCGAGGCCGTCGCGGACAAGGCGACCTTCTCCCAGATGTGCTCCGAGATCGGCGTGGCCACACCGCGCACCGTCGTGCTCGACTTCGAGGGCGGCACGGCGCCGGAGGTGCCGGAGCTGGACCTCGGCTGGCCCGTGGTCGCCAAGGCCTCCCGCTCCTCCGCGTACAACGCCGTCTCCTTCCCCGGCAAGCGGAAGGTCTACGAGATCGAGGACCGCGCCCAGCTGCTCGACCTCGTCGGCCGCCTCACGGAGGCCGGCTACCAGGACCGCTTCGTGGTCCAGGAGATGATCCCCGGCGACGACACCTCGATGCTGTCGGTGACCGCCTATGTCGACACCCAGGGCCGGGTCACCCTGCTCGGCGGGGCGCAGGTGCTGCTGGAGGAGCACACCCCCGGCGCGCTGGGGAACCCGGCGGCGATGTTCACGACCGACCTGCCGGAGGTGTTCGAGCAGTCGGTGCGCTTCCTGCACCACTCCGGGTACCGCGGCTACGCCAACTTCGACGTGAAGATCGACCCCCGCGACGGGGTCGGGAAGTTCTTCGAGGTCAACCCCCGCATCGGCCGGAACAACTACTACATGACCGCGGCCGGGGCGAACGTCGCGCTGCCCGTGGTGGCGGACCTCGTCGAGCAGCGTGAGATGGAGCGGCTGGTGCCGCGCGAGGAGATCCTCTACTCGATCGTGCCGTGGCCGCTGCTGCGCCGCTACATCATCGACCCGGACCTGCGCACCCGGGTGCGGGAGATCGGGAAGCGCCGCACCGTGCACCCGCTCGCCTACGGGGTCGAGGGCGCGAGGCGCCGCTTCTACGTGCTCGCCGCGAAGATCAACCAGGTCAAGAAGTTCCTCCAGCACTACCCGCGCCCCTCGGCCGACGGCTTCTGAGGGGCGGGAGACCGGCGCGGTCCGGTCGACTTCTCCGCGCGCCCTGCCTAGGCTGATCGGCATGAGCGAGAACGTCACCGAATCCGACGAGACCTTCAGCCTGACCTCCTCCGCCACGCCGGACGGGACGGTGGTCGCCCCGCCGCAGCTCGTCGAGGCCCTCGGCGGGCAGAACCTCTCCCCCGATCTCGCATGGAGCGATGCTCCCGAGGGGACGCGGTCCTTCGCGGTCACCTGCTATGACCCGGACGCCCCGACTGGCTCCGGTTTCTGGCACTGGGTCGCCTGGGACATCCCTGCCACTGCCGCGTCGCTGCCGCAGGGCGTGGCCCGCGAGGACGCCGACTCGCCGATCCGCCAGGCCGTGAACGACTTCGGGAACGTCGGCTACGACGGGCCGGAGCCGCCCGCCGGTGCGCCGCACCGCTACCAGTTCTCGATCCACGCCCTGCCGGTGGAGACCCTCGGCGTCGAGCACGGGGCCGCCAACGTCCAGGCGCGCTTCGCGATCTTCACCCAGCAGCTGGCGTCGACGTCGCTCACGGCCCGTTACCAGGTGACGGGCTGACGCACTAGGGGGAAACTCTCCGCGACGCGTCGGGCGCGCCCGGTTCTGGCCCCTGGGCACCGGTCATAGGCTCGGAGCATGAGCACGCGGACCAGGCACGACCAGGCGTCGGAGGCAGGATCAGACCACGGTCTGACCCCTCTCCTCCGCTCGGCGGAGGCGCTCGGCGCGACCACGTGCGAACCTCGAGGGGTGAACGTGACCAGGATGCGCCCGAGCCCCCGCCAGGACGCCGAGCCGACCCGTCCCCTGCGAGTGCTCCTCACCACCGACTGGTGGGAACCGGTGGTGAACGGGGTGGTCGCCTCGGTCCAGACCCTGCGCCGCGAGCTGCTCGCCCTCGGCTGCGACGTGCGGGTGCTGACGCTGTCCCAGGGAATCCGCACCCGCAGCGAGCAGGGCGTCTACCGCATCGGCTCGGTCTCCGCCTCGATGGTCTACGACCGCGCCCGGATCGGCATGCCCGCAAGCCGCCGCGTGCTGCGCGAGATCCTGCGCTGGCGACCGGACGTCGTCCACTCCCAGTGCGAGTTCTCGACCCACGTGTGGGCGCGCCGCATCGCCCGCACCCTCGCCGTGCCGCTGGTGCACACCTACCACACGATCTACGAGGACTACACGCACTACTCCTCCCCCAGCCGCTCCGTCGGCCGGAAGGTCGTGAAGACCTTCTCCCGCCGGGTCCTGGCGGGGACGGACGCCGTCGTGGTCCCGACCGCGAAGGTCCAGCGGATCCTCACCGGCTACGGGGTCCGCTCCCCCGTCCACATCGTGCCGACGGGCCTGGACCTCGAGCGCTTCCGCCCCGCCGCGAGCGAGGTCGAGCACGAGGACGTCCGGGCGCTGCGCCGCGGGCTCGACATCGCCCCCGAGCAGCGGGTGATCGTCTCCGTCTCGCGCCTGGCCAAGGAGAAGAACCTCGAGGAGGTCCTCGACATGGTCGCGGCCGCGGGCCGGGCGGACACGGTGCTCGTGCTCGTCGGGGACGGGCCCTACCGCCCGGAGCTCGAGGCGCACGCCCGGGCGCTCGGGATCGCCGACCAGGTCCGCTTCGCGGGCGTCGCGGATCCCGCCGAGGTGCAGCGCTGGTACCGGATCGGCGAGCTGTTCGTCAGCGCCTCCCTCAGCGAGACCCAGGGCCTGACCTTCATCGAGGCGCTCGCCTGCGGGCTGCCGCTGCTGTGCCGCCGCGACCCGTCGCTGGCGAGCGTGGTCATCGAGGGGCGCACGGGCTGGCAGTACGAGGACGCCGAGCAGTTCTCCGCCCACCTGTCCGCGCTGCTGGACGGCCCGCGCCGACGCGAGGAGATGGCGACCGCGGCCCGTGAGCACGCGCAGGCGACCTGCGGGGCGCAGGACTTCGGTCGGCACGTGCTCGAGGTGTACCGCCAGAGCCTGCGCCGCAGGCCCGCCCGGATCATCTCGCGCCCGGTCGTGACCGCATGAGCACCACGACCGGGACGATCCCCGCGGTCCGCACCTCGCCGACGCGCCCGGCGACCCCTGCCCGCCGCGTCGCCGCCCGGCCGGTCCCCGCCCCCGTCTCCCGCCC
>NZ_KV788827.1:0-4595 GCF_001807385.1 Brachybacterium sp. HMSC06H03
GGCGCGTCGGAGGCGTCGGGCGTCGGCGCGCGGCCGGTCGGCGCGGAGGTGCCGGCGGTGCTGGTCCGGGCGGGCTGGGCGGTGACGTCCTCGTCGGGCATCTCGACCTCCTGGGTCGGGGGCTCCCTGGGCCGACGGGGCCGCCCCCGTGGGTCTCCTCCGCCGGTTCGTCGATCGTAGTCACGGCCGGACCGGCCCGCGCGGGGCCGAGGTCCCGCGGCGGGGGCGAGCGCCGCGGTCGGGCGTCGTCGGGTCCGCCGTCGAATGAGTCGGACGGCCGGACGTCTCGACCGATCAGAACCCTCGTTGGCGCGCACCCGGGACGGGACGAGGGTGGAGAGCGGGCTCGTGGTCGCGAGCCCGCCCGCCGGTCCGAAGGAGCGCTACGCCATGTCCGAGCTCACCGTCCTCGCCAGCCCGAGCCGCTATGTCCAGGGGAAGGGGGCGCTCGACGCGCTCGGCACCCATCTCGCCGCCCTCGGGAGCAGCCCGCTGCTCGTCGCCGACGACATCGTCTGGGGGCTCTTCTCCGAGCAGGTCGGCGCCTCCTTCGCCGCGGCGGACCTGCCCGTCGTGCGCGTCGGCTTCGAGCGCTTCGCGACGCCCGATGCCGTCGACGCGCTGGTCGTCGCGATCGCCGCCGGCGGCCACGACGTGATCGTGGGCCTCGGCGGCGGGTCGACCATCGACGCCGCGAAGGCGGCCGGGCACCTCGCCGGGATCCGTTGGGCGAGCGTGCCCACGGCGGCCTCCTCCGACGCGCCGAACTCCGCGCTCGCGGTGATCTACACGCCCGAGGGCGAGTTCCACGAGTACCGCTTTGTCCCCCGCAACCCGGACCTCGTCCTCATCGACACCCAGGTCGTGGCCGAGGCGCCGGTGTGCTTCCTCGCCGCCGGGATCGGCGACGCGCTGGCCACCTGGCTCGAGGCGCGCGCCACCCGCCGCGGCACCGGCACGGCGATGGCCGGCGGTCGCCCCACCCTCGCCGGCACCGCGCTGGCGGAGCTGAGCTGGGACATCCTGTGGGAGAACGCGCTGCCGGCGCTCGATGCGGTCGCCGCGCGCGTGGTCACTCCCGCCCTGGAGGCCGTGGTCGAGGCGAACACGCTGCTGTCCGGGCTGGGGTTCGAGTCCGGAGGCCTCGCCGCCGCACATCATCCACAACGGGCTGACCGCCGCCCCGCAGACGCACGGGCTCACCCACGGCCAGAAGGTCAACATCGGCTCCCTCGCCCAGCTCGTCCTCGAGGGCACCCCCGCCCAGGAGATCGAGGACTTCATCGTGTTCACGACGAAGGTGGGCCTGCCGAACACCCTCAGCGAGATCGGGCTGACCCCCGAGGACCGGAAGGAGCTCCGCGCGGTCGCCGAGGCCGCGACGGTGGAGGGCGAGACGATCCACTCGATGCCCTTCCCGGTGACGGCCGACGACGTCCTGGCCGCGCTCACCGCCCTCGAGGGGCTGTCGCGACGCGTGCGCCGGGAGCACGGCCTGCCCGAGCCCGAGCTGTACACCGGCGGAGGCCACTGACCCCGGCTCGTCGAGGTCCCGGGGCGGGGGCGGGTCCACGCTCCCGATGGACCTCCGCCTCCGGGTCCGACGGTCGAGTGGCGCGGCCGCTCCCCGTTCGTCGTCGCCCGCGTGCCGAGCGGGCGGCGGCGCCGGGCACGGTCCGTCCGCCGCCGCTCCGGCTCAGCGGGGGCGTCGCCGGTCGTGGGCGATCCGCGAGATGTCCAGGTCCGGCACCACCATCACCGGGCCCTCCGCCCGCTCAAGGAGGCCGCGGGAGACCGAGCCGAGCAGGGCGCTCATCATGCGGCCCCGTCCACGGGTCCCCACCACCGTCAGCCGCGCGTCGCGCGAGCGCTCCACGAGCAGGGCGACGGGGTCGCCGACCTCGACCGAGGCGGTGACCGCCACCTCGGGGCTCCGGTCGCGCAGCGCCCGGGCCTCGCCCTCGAGCAGGGCGAGGAGCTCCTCCCGCTGTCGGTCCAGGAACTGCTGGTCGGGCACCGTGGCGAGCGCGGAGGCGGACCAGGTGTCCAGCGGCGGGATCGCCTGCAGCAGGTGCAGCGGCGCCCCGGCTGCCGCCGCCGCCCGCTGCGCGAGGGTGGTCAGCGTGCTGTCCTCGCTGCCGTCCAGCCCCACCACCACGGGCTCCGTGCCCGGCACCTGGGTGAAGCGCTCGCGACCGGTGGTCTCGGGCACCACGTAGCTGGAGGGGACCACCACCGTCGGGCAGTGGGCATGGGCGGGCAGCGCCTCGGAGACCGAGCCCAGCAGGCGCCCCAGGAAGCCGCCCCGGCCGCGAGAGCCGACGACGGCGAGGCGGGCGAGCGCGGAGAGCTCGACGAGCACGCCGGCCGCATCGCCCTGGACGGACTCGAGCGCGACCTCGCCCGGATAGCCCTCCAGGTGCGGGAGGGCGCCCGCGGCGACCTGCCGGGACGCGGCCGCGCGGGCCTCGTCCTCGGGCACCGGCGGCAGCGAGGCCATGTTCGGGTAGACCATCACGGGCACCGTGAACGCGGAGACCACCGTGAGCCGGCAGCCGATCCCCAGCGCCATCGTGGCCGCGTAGTGGAGTGCCTGGATCGCCTGGTCGGAGCCGTCGTAGCCGACGAGCACCCCGACCGGGCGGGACTCGGGATCGAAGAGCAGGGGAGTGGAGCTGTCGTCGGCGGGCATCGGGGCCTCCGTTCCGGGGGCGCGGCGCGACCGGCGACGGGATGCCCCCATCGGTCGAGCCCGCCGTCGGTACCTCCGAGGGTACGACCGTCCGGCCTGCGCGGCCAGGGCCGAGGTCCCTGGCCTTGCCCCCCGGATGCACCTCCCGACCCGCCCCTCGCGTCGTGGCCGCGGGCGGCGCGGGCGTCCCGTCGCCCGTCCGACAGCGGGAGCGGCCGGGCGACGGGAGACGGATCAGCCCCTCGGCGTCCCGAAGCGCGGGGCGGGCAGCGGCGGCGCGACCGCGGCCGGGGTCTCCTCCAGCAGCGCGAGCGCCTCCGTGACGCCGCGGGCGAGCTGCGGGTCGTCGCCCGCCACCCAGGCGCTCGGCGGCAGCGGCACCTCGATGTCGGGCTCCACGCCGTAGTTCTCGATCGCCCAGTCCTCGCCCTCGAACCAGCTGGCGTACTTCGGCTGTGTCACGCCGGTGCCGTCGACCAGGTCGTAGCGGCCGTCGATCCCGATCACACCGCCCCAGGTGCGCGTGCCGATGACCGGCCCGACCTCCAGGGCGCGGGAGACGGCGTTCACGATGTCGCCGTCGGAGCCCGCCTCCTGGTTCGTCACCAGCACCACCGCGCCGCGCGGCGCGAAGGCGGGGTAGGTGCCCGGCCGCTCGTGGCGCGGGTAGTCCCAGGACAGCACCCGACGCGCGATCCGGTCGGTGACCAGCTGCGAGGTGTGGCCGCCGCTGTTGTAGCGCACGTCCACGACCAGGCCCTCCTTCGTGGTCGCCTCGCGCAGGTCGCGGTGCATCTGCGCCCAGCCGGAGGAGACCATGTCGGGGACGTGCAGGTAGCCGAGCCGGCCGCCGGAGAGCTCGGCGACCAGGGCGCGGCGCGACTCGACCCACGCCTGGTAGCGCAGCGCCGAGTCGTCGCCCAGCGGCGTGACCGCCACCCGGTGCTCGGCGCCGTCGCGCCCGAGGACCAGCTCGGTCGCCTTCCCGGCGGAGCCGACGAGCGCCACCTCGATCCCCTCGGGGCCGACGTCCCGGCCGTCCACGCGCAGCACCGCATCGCCCACGCGGGCATCGACGCCGGGGGCGAGCAGCGGGGAGCGGGCGTCCGGGTCGGAGGAGTCGCCCGGCAGGATCCGGGTGATCACCCAGCGCCCGCCCTGGCGCTCGAGGTCCGCGCCGAGATGGGCCGGCAGCATCGGCGGATCGGCCTTGTACACCCCGCCCTGCACGTAGGCGTGCGAGGTGCCGAGCTCGCCCTGGACCTCCCACATCATGTCCTGGAAGTCGTCCTCGGTGACCAGGCGCTCGATGACCGGGTCGTACCAGGAGGTCATCGCGTGCCAGTCCATGCCGTCCATGTCCGCGCGCCAGTACTGCTGAGCCATGATCCGGTAGTTGTCCCAGAGCATGCCGCGTCGCTCCCTGACCGGGTCGACGGTCAGGCGCAGGCGCCCCGTGTCGATGACGATGCGGGCGGGGTCCTCGTCCTCGGCCTTGCGGGTCGCGGGGACCTGCACCCAGTTCTCGCCCTGCCGGATCACCAGGGTTTCGCCGTCGCCGGAGACGGTCAGGTCGGTGACGTCCTCGGCGAGGACGGTGTGCTTGCGGTCCGCGAGGGACCAGTGCTCGAGGGCCGGCGAGGGGGCCTCGCCCTCGACACCGGCGCGGGCCGAGCCCAGCACCCCCTGCTGGGGGTGGCGCAGCCAGACGAAGCCGCCGGTCACGGCGGTGAGATGCGAGTAGTAGCCGGAGACGACGGGGAAGGGCACCAGGCGCGACTCGACCTGCTCGAGGTCGATGCGGGTGGCCGGCGGGCGGTGCGCGTCCTCCGCCCCGGCGGCGGAGTGCGAGGTCGCGGGGCGGGAGGACGCCTCGGCCGCGGCGGCGCTCGCAGAGGTGCCC
>NZ_KV788828.1:0-1083 GCF_001807385.1 Brachybacterium sp. HMSC06H03
GGCGACGTCGAGCCCGCGACCGAGCGCGAGGCCGAGGCGGTGGTTGCGGCTGAGCGGCGAGGAGCACGTCGCGACGAGGTCGCCCATGCCGGCGAGGCCCGGGAAGGTCTCGCGGCGCCCGCCCAGCGCGACGCCCAGACGGGTGATCTCCGCCAGTCCCCGCGTGATCAGGGAGGCGGTGGTGTTGTGGCCGTGGCCGAGCCCCGTCGCGGCGCCGACGGCGATCGCGATGACGTTCTTCACGGCCCCGGCGACCTCGACCCCGACCACGTCGGTCGAGGTATAGGCGCGCAGGTAGGGCGCGGAGCACCAGGAGGCGAAGGTCTCGGCGAGCTCCTCGTCCGGGGCGGCGACGACGCTCGCGCAGGGGCGGCGCTCGGCGATCTCGCCGGAGAGGTTCGGGCCGGAGAGCACTCCGACGAGGGAGGGGTCCGCTCCCCCGGCCCGGGCGAGGATCTCGCTGATCCGGGCGTCGGTGCCGCGCTCGATGCCCTTGGTGAGGGAGAGCACCGGGACGGCGGGCAGGGCGGGCCAGGGCGCGAGGGTCGCGCGCATCGACTGGGCGGGGATCGCGACGACGACGCCGTCGGCGCCCTCGAGCGCGGCGGCGACATCGGCGGTGGCGCGGAGGCTCGCGGGGAGCTCGCGGTCGCCGAGATAGGCGCTGTTGCGGTGCTGCGTCCTGATCTCGCGGGCGACCTCCTCGCGGCGCGCCCAGAGGGTCACCTCGGCGCCGCCGTCGGCGAGGACCTGCGCGAAGGTGGTCCCCCAGCTGCCGGCGCCGAGGACGGTGAGGCGCGGGGCCCTGCGCGGCGCGCTCATCGTCGCGGCTCCGTCGGGGCGCGGAAGCCGGGATCGGTGCGGCCGATCTCGGGGCGGTGGGCGTCCGTGCGCGGGTCGTGGAGGCGATCGGGCGGGGTGAGGCCGCGCAGCTCGCCGAGGAGGGCCGCGATGCGGGCCATGAGGTCCTCGGTGACGCGCAGGGCGGCCTCGTGCTCCGTCTCGCCCTCGCCGGCGGCGGCGGTGAAGGGCTCGCCGACGCGCATGCGCACGCGCCGTCCGCGCCCGGGGCGCGGCAGCGGG
>NZ_KV788829.1:0-2829 GCF_001807385.1 Brachybacterium sp. HMSC06H03
GCGGCCTCGGCCGGCACCTGTCCCTCCAGCGCGGCGAGCAGCTCGGTCGGCGTCGCCTCGCGCGCGAGCTCGAGCGCGGCGCGGGATCCGAGCCGTTCCCGCGCCAGGAGCGCGACGGCGTCGGACGGCTCGGCGAGCAGGGACCAGGTGAGCCGGGCCCGGCGCTCGCCCTCGCGGGTGAAGTCGGGGTTCTCGGGTTTCTCAGAGTTCTCGGGGTACTCGGTCATCGGGCGTCCGCCTGTCGCAGGGTGAGGGCCTCGCCGATGTGCAGGGCGTCGGGCCGGTCGGCGCCGTCGAGGTCGGCGAGGGTCCAGGCCAGGCGCAGCACGCGGTCGTAGCCGCGCAGGGTCAGCCGACCCTGGCTGAGGGAGTGGCGCAGCAGCGCGAGGTCCGCCGGGGCGGGGGCGAACTCGGTCCGCAGCAGCGGCCCGGGCAGGTGGGCGTTGGTGCTCCAGCCGCGTCCCTCGTAGCGACGGGCCTGGCGGGTGCGGGCCCGGCCGACGCGGGCGGCGATCGCGGCGCTGGGCTCGGCGGGCTCGGTGCCGTTGCGGTGGAGGTCCACCGGTCCGACGTCGACGCGCATGTCGATCCGGTCCATCACGGGCCCGGAGAGCCGGGAGAGGTAGCGGCGGCGCTGCAACGGAGTGCAGGTGCACTTCTCCCCCTTGCCCCAGGCATTCCCGCAGGGGCAGGGGTTCGCGGCCAGGACCAGCTGGAAGCGGGCCGGGTAGCGGGTGACCCCGCGTGCCCTGTGCAGGGTGATGTCCCCGGTCTCCAGGGGTTCGCGCAGCGCCTCGAGCACGCGGGCGGAGAACTCCGGCGCCTCGTCGAGGAAGAGCACCCCGCAGTGGGCGCGGGAGATCGCGCCGGGCCGGGCGAGCCCTCCTCCCCCGCCGACGATCGCGGCGGCGGTGGCGGTGTGGTGGGGGCTCTCCAGCGGCGGGGTGCGCAGGAGACCGTCGCGGGCGTCGAAGCGGCCGTCGAGCGAGTGGACGGCGGAGACGTCCAGGGCGTCCTCGGTGCTGAGCTCGGGCAGGATGCCGGGCAGGCGCGCGGCGATCATCGTCTTGCCGGCGCCGGGCGGTCCCTGCAGCAGCAGATGGTGGGCGCCTGCCGCGGCGACCTCCGCGGCACGGCGGGCCTGCTCCTGGCCGATCACGTCGGCGAAGTCGACCGTGCTGCCCGCGCCTCGTTCCACTGCGGCGCTCGCGGTCAGCGGCTCGCGGGCGGGGGACGGCGGGACGTCCGCGCCGAAGCGGTGCAGGAGGGTGGTGAGGTCGGGCGCCGCATCCACCTCGATCCCGTCGACGAGCCGGGCCTCGGCGAGGTTCGCCTCGGGGACCACGGCGCGGGAGAGTCCCAGACCGCGGGCGGCGAGCAGGGCAGGCAGCACCCCGGGGACGGGGCGCAGCCTCCCATCCAGCCCGAGCTCGCCCAGCAGCACGGTGTCGGAGGGGACGTGGGTGGGCAGGTCGCCCTGCGCGTCGAGGACCGCGAGCGCGATCGCGAGATCGAAGCCGGAGCCGTGCTTGGGCCGCCAGGCCGGAGTCATGTTCACGGTGATCCGGCGCTGGGCGAGGCGGAGGCCGCTGCGGGCCGCGGCGGCGCGGACCCTGTCCTTGGCCTGGAGGGTGGAGGAGTCCGGCAGGCCCACGAGCGAGAACGCGGGCAGGCCCGGGGAGACGTCGGCCTCGACCTCGACCAGGGTGCCCTCGAGGCCGGTGAGGCTGATCGAGAGGGTGCGCGCCTGGCCCATCTCAGTGCACCCCTTCGAGGTGCTCGAGGGAGAAGACCCCGTCCAGGTGGGCGTGCACGGCGATCACGTCGATGCGCACGTCGCGGTGCGGGGTCGAGCGCTCCATCAGGTACTCCCCCGCCAGGCGGCGCAGCCTGCGCAGCTTCGCGGGGGTGACGGCGGCCTGCGGCACCCCGGTGACGAAGGAGCGGCGGGTCTTGACCTCCACGAAGACGAGGGTCGTGTGCGCGAGTGCGACGATGTCCAGCTCGCCGTGCTCGAGCCGCAGGTTCCGCTCCACGATCTGCCAGCCGCAGGCCACCAGGTGGTCGGCGGCGAGGTCCTCCCCGGCGCGTCCGAGCTCGAGGGTGGTCATCTCCCGCACGCGGGGCGGTGCCGGGGCCGGGCGCGGCCTGTCGGCGCGGAGGGAGACGGGCGGGGTGCCGGGGACAGGAGCGAGGCTGTTCATGCCAGTCAGCCTCGCCGGAGCGCTCCGGGCGGGGAAGCGGCACCGGGATCCTGGGGACGGCGGGGCGCTGTGGAGGAGAGGTCACGCGGCGTCGGAGGTCCGCCCCTCGGGCTCAGGGCAGGGAGATGTCCTGCTTGTTGAGCTCCTCGATGTTGACGTCCTTGAAGGTCACCACCCGCACCGAGCGCACGAAGCGGTTGGAGCGGTAGATGTCCCACACCCACACGTCCGCCAGGCGCAGCTCGTAGAACACCTCGCCGCCGCCCGAGCGGACCTGCAGGTCCACCTGGTTGGCGAGGTAGAAGCGGCGCTCCGTCTCCACGACGTAGGTGAACAGGCTGACCACGTCGCGGTACTCGCGGAAGAGCTGGAGCTCGAGGTCGGACTCGTAGTTCTCGAGATCCTGGCTGCTCATCGGTGCTCCTCCTCGTCCTGCGGGCTCCACGGGCCCTCCCACAGTACGCCAGCGGAGCCGGGCATCGGGCCGGTGCCCGCGGCGGGAGCCGACGGCGGACGACGTCCCGGGGTGTCGACCCCCGCAGCCACCTCGACGTCGACGGGGATCGTGGGCGTGCCGGGGCGTCCGCCCGGGCCGGGGCGTGCGGCCGCGGCGATGCGGCCAGCG
>NZ_KV788830.1:0-1024 GCF_001807385.1 Brachybacterium sp. HMSC06H03
GGGCGGCGACGGCCCTGCGGGGTGCGCCGACCCTGGGAGCGCGCGGTCACGTCGCCCGACGGCGCCCGTCCCCGGACGGCACCCGTCACGAGGCGGAGCCCGTCGGCCCCCGCGCCGCGGACCGCCCCGGCGACACCGACGCACACACCCCGAGAAAGGCCCCCATGACTCACGTCGCCCTGACCATCGCCGGCTCCGAGGCTTCCGGAGGTGCCGGTGCCCAGGCGGACATCAAGACCTTCCACCAGCTGGGCACCTTCGGCGCCGCGGCGCTGACCTGCATCGTCTCCTTCGACCCCAAGAACGACTGGAGCCACCGCTTCGTGCCGCTGGAGCCGCAGCTGATCCTCGACCAGATCGAGGCGAGCACCGCGGTGCACGACATCGACACCACGAAGATCGGCATGCTCGGCACCCCCGCCACGATCGAGACCGTCGCCGGCGCGCTCGCCGAGCGGTCCTTCACCAACGTCGTGCTCGACCCCGTGCTGATCTGCAAGGGCAACGAGGGCGGCTTCGCCCAGGACACCGACGACGCGCTGAAGGCGAAGATCCTGCCGCTGGCCACCTTCGTCACCCCCAACCACTTCGAGACCCTGGCGCTCTCCGGCATGGAGAGCATCGAGACGGTCGCGGAGCTGGCCGAGGCCGCGAAGCGCATCCACGAGGCCTTCGACGTGATCGTGCTGGCCAAGGGCGGGGTCGCGCTCGAGGGCGAGGACGCGGTGGACGTGTTCCACGACGGCGAGCAGACCGTCGAGCTGCGCAGCCCGAAGGTCGGCCAGGAGCGCGTGAACGGCGCCGGCTGCACCCTCGCCGCCGCCGTCACCGCCGAGCTCGCCAAGGGCGCCACCCCGCTCGAGGCGGCCCGGACCGCGAAGGCCGTGGTCACCAGCTCCATCGAGAACCGCCAGAAGGGCCACACCCCCTTCGACTCCGTCTACCAGGGCAAATACCAGGGCTGACAGGTCCCGGGGCCGGGCAGGCGGATCGCCGCGCCGGGCCGCGCCGGGCCGCGCCGGGC
>NZ_KV788831.1:0-4071 GCF_001807385.1 Brachybacterium sp. HMSC06H03
ACCGGCCCGGCGTCCGAGCGGTCGGCCCGACGCGGCTCAGCCCCGTACGCGCCGCCGTGCCCTGCGGGCGGAGGCCAGGGATGCGGCCGCGACGATCAGGGCGAGCGCGGTGACGACGCCCGCGGCCACCAGCAGCCAGCCGACGGGGAAGCCCGCGAAGGTGACGATCTCGGTGACCGTGTAGGTCGGCACGACCTGGTCCGCCTCCGGGTCCGGGCCGAAGGTGAAGTCCTCGCTGAAGGATCCGGGCTCGCCGGAGATGTCGAACTCGGTGACGATCCGATGTCGGGTCTCGTCCTCGATGCCGTCCGCGGCCTCTGCTGCCGCGGTGCCGGTCAGCTCGCGCAGCGTCGGATCGCTCCAGTCCCAGTCCCACAGGGTCGGGTCGGCGATCCACGGCCGCTGGACGCGCTGCCCGTCGACGGAGCCGTCGGTGCGCTGCATCGGCTGGTCGGAGAGCACGAACAGCGAGAGGCTCTGGCGCTGCGTCGCGGCCTGGGAGAAGCGCATCGGGTAGACGAGCTCGTCGCTCGGGAAGTCGATCCGGAGCGGCTCCATCTCGCCGCCGAGCTCGGCGTCGGCGGCGTAGCGCACCGCGGTGAACACCCAGCCCTCCTCGGCGTACGGATCCAGCAGCACGGAGACGGAGTCGGTCAGCTCGTAGCCGTTCTCGGCGAGCCAGGTCCGCACCGAGCCGGCGCCGCCCTCGAGCACGGCGACGTCGTAATCACCCACCCGGGACAGCTCGTGCACGGTGACGCCCGTGCCTCCCGTCGGCGCGCTGCCCTCCGGCGCCCCGGACCCTGCGAGGAAGGGATTGTCGCCCCACAGGTCGTACTCGACCTCCTCGCGCGGCGCGGTCGCCGTCTGCATCTCGCGCAGCGTGCCGGAGGAGGCGGCGCTCACCTCCGGCACGGACGGGGTGGGCATCAGCAGGGTCGACCCGGTGCGCGTGCCGTCCAGGGCCAGGCCCATGATGATCGTCTCGACCCCGTCGTCCAGGGACAGGATCGCCGTCTCCCGCAGCACACCGGCGTCGGCGCGCTGGTCGACGGGGTCGAAGAACGCCCCGCAGGCACAGGCCCCGGCCGGGTTCGCGGCGCCCAGCAGGAGCTGGGCGAGCACGAGCATCCCCGTCAGCGCAACGGCGAGGAGCCGCCGTCGGCCCCGCCCCAGCGCATCGAGCAGCCGTCGGTCGTCGGTCATCACGCTCCCCCTCGTGGCCCCCTCCCTCGCGCCCCCACGACGCGCAGGTCATGCTCCCGGGCCGGCCGGCGGACGCCCGCCCGCTCGCCGGCCCGGATCCGGCTCGGAGCCGGCTGCTCAGTACCCGCTGCCGGTGCCGCCCTCGAGGATGGCCTTGGAGGAGGACAGGCCCAGCCGGCTCGCGCCCGCGGCGACCATGGCCTCGGCGGCCTCGCGGGTGCGGATCCCGCCGGAGGCCTTGACGCCGAGGCGGTCGCCGACGGTCTCGCGCATGAGCGCGACGGCGTGCTCGGAGGCGCCGCCCGCGGGGTGGAAGCCGGTGGAGGTCTTCACGAAGTCGGCGCCGGCGCGCTCTGCGGCCTGGCACACTGCGACGATCTGCTCGTCGTCCAGGGCGGCGGACTCGATGATGACCTTGAGCAGCACCGGGGCCTTCGCGACATCGCGGACGGCACGGATCTCGTGCTCGACCTGCTCGTACTCCCCGGCGCGGGCGAGGCCCACGTTGATCACCATGTCGATCTCATCGGCGCCCTTGGCGACGGACTCGCGCGCCTCGAAGGCCTTCACCTCGGCGCTGTGCTGCCCGGAGGGGAAGCCGCAGACGGTCGCGACCTTGACGCTCGTCTCGACGGGGAGCATCGAGGGCGAGACGCAGATCGAGTAGGTGCCGAGGCCCTCGGCCTCGCGGGCGAGGGCGTCGACGTCGGCGCGGACCGCCTCGGGCTTGAGCAGGGTGTGGTCGATGAGCTCGGCGAGCTGTGCGTTCTCGATGGAGGACATGCACGGAATCCTCCCACGAGCGTGCTCGTGATCGACACCTCGCCACTACCTATCCACCTATCTGATAGGTTTTCCGGCATTCGGCGCGATGCGGCTCCCTGCTCCTCGCGTTAAGACCGTATGAAGGAGTACCCGTCGATGACGACGTCCCCCAGTTCGACGCCGAGCGGATCCCCCGCCTCGCCGCAGCCGAGCCCCGACCTCCCCACCCGCACCGTGCTCGCCAAGGGCGTGGACCCCTACGTGGTCGACGGCTCCCAGATCGCCGATCCGCCCACCACCCTGCGCGGCCGACTGAAGTTCCTCGGCCCCGGCATGATCACCTCCGCCGCCGTCGTCGGCTCCGGTGAGCTGTTGACCGCGACCGCCCTCGGCGCCACCGTCGGCTTCATGCTGCTGTGGCTCGTGCTGGTCTCCACCTTCCTCAAGGTGTGGGTCCAGATCGAGCTGGCCCGCTGGTCCATCTCGACCGGCCGCACCGCGGTCGACGGCTACGACGAAGTGCCCCCGCGGCTGGGCAGGCGCGGCTGGATCTCCTGGCTGCAGCTGCTGATGATCCTGCAGTTCTTCATCGGGCAGGCCGGCGTGATCAGCGCCTCCGCCTTCGCCTTCTCGAGCCTGATGCCGATCGGCGGCGAGCCCTACTCGCTGCTGTCCATCGGCGTCTGGGTCGCGCTGCTGGTGGTCGTCGCGATCGCCATCCACTCGCTGAACCGCTACGCCGTGGTCGAGCGGATCTCCACCGTGCTGGTGCTGCTGGTGACGCTCTTCGCGATCGTGATGGTGTTCCTCCTGCAGGGCACCGAGTTCGCGTGGAGCGCCGGAGACCTCGCCGGCGGCATGCGCTTCCAGCTCGCGGCCGGGGCGATCGGCGTCGCGATCGCGATGTTCGGCATGACCGGCGTCGGCGCGGGCGAGACCACCGCCTACACCTACTGGGTCGTCGCGAAGGGCTACGCCGCCTGGACCGGCCCCAACGACGGCTCCGAGGGCTGGGTCCCCCGCGCCAGGGGCTGGATCTCCGTGATGAAGGTCGACGCGTGGGTC
Source organism: Brachybacterium sp. HMSC06H03 (assembly GCF_001807385.1). Taxonomy (NCBI): domain Bacteria; kingdom Bacillati; phylum Actinomycetota; class Actinomycetes; order Micrococcales; family Dermabacteraceae; genus Brachybacterium; species Brachybacterium sp. HMSC06H03. Next base: position 3,037 of record NZ_KV788831.1, read on the forward strand.
TCGTGGGTCGTCTACACCGCCTCCACCGCCGCGTTCTTTATCCTCGGCGCCGCCGTGCTGCACCCGCAGGGCCTGGTGCCCGAGGGCAACGAGGTGATGGTGACCATCTCCTCGATCTTCGACTCCGCCGTGGGCACCTGGGGCGGCGTGCTCTTCCTCATCGGCGCGGGCCTCGCGCTGTTCAAGACGATCCTCGCCAACGTCCCCAGCCTCAGCCGCATCTCCGGCCAGACCCTCGCCGTCTTCGGCGCGTACGACTGGAACGACCAGGCCGCGCGCGACCGCTGGCAGCGCGTGATCATGATCGTCCTGCCGATCGGCTGGGGCCTGCTGGGCACGATCGCCTCCTCCCCGCTGCTACTGGTCATCATCGCCGGCATCCTCAACGCCGTGTACCTCATCGGCGCGGCGATCGCGACGGTGTTCCTGGCCCGCACGCAGACCGACCCGCGGATCCGCGACGGCCGCCCCACCGAGATCATGCTGTGGATCTCCGCCGCGGCGATCATCGCCGTGGGAGTGATCGGGCTCGCCAATGCCTTCTGAGCAGGCCCCGTCCTCTGAGCAGGCCCCGCCTTCCGAGCAGACCCGCGCCGCGGGCCTCGGCGACACCGCCTGGCGCTACCTCACCTCCCCCGTGGACCCGTCGGACCAGGCGCTGAGCCGCGAGACCCTCGTGGGCCGGGCACGGCAGGCCGTGCTCGACCTGATCGACGACGAGGGCCTGGACGCCGGGGACCCGCTCCCCTCGGCCGGGGCGCTCGCGGAGCGCTTCGCGGTCTCCAAGGCCGTGGTGCGCGAGGCGCTCAGCGCCCTGGACGCGCTCGGCATCGTGGAGATCTCCAACGGCCGCGCCGCCCGGGTGCGCCCGACCGACAGCTCCCTGGTGCGCTTCTCGCTCTCGCGCACGATCCGCACCGCCCCCGGCGAGGGCTTCGCCACCCTCATGGATCTGCGCTCCCCGCTGGAGGTGCGCGCCGCTGCCCTCGCCGCCCGCCGTTTCGGCGAGCCCGATCCCGACCACCTCGCCGCGCT
>NZ_KV788832.1:0-1121 GCF_001807385.1 Brachybacterium sp. HMSC06H03
CGAGCGGCGGCTCCGCGGGGGCCCTCGGCGGCCTCGGAAAGGCCGTCGGGCTCCCCGCCCAGGCGATGGGCTCCGTCGGCCGGGTCGCGAGGACCTACGCCTCCACCGCCGTCTCGATGCTCGTCAAGGCGGTCGCGGTCACCGACCCCGCGCCGACCCACCGCGAGATCCCGCGCCACCCCTGGTTCCCCGTCACCGGCGGCGTCGACTCCTTCGGTGCCCCGATCAACTCCGGCGGCGGCGTCCAGGTGACCAACGCCGGCACCGAGAAGCGGCCCACGGTCCGCATCCAGGGCGAGTACGACTGGCTCGAGCTGCGCGACGGCGCCTCCCGCCGACGGATCACCCCGCCCTGGTCCTACGGCGAGATGTTCGAGCGGTTCTGCGCCGCCGAGCGCGAGCACGGGCTGTTCGACATCACCACGGCCGACGGCGTGCACCTGTGGGAGCTCGGCCGCTCGGCGCTCGTGATCCAGCTGGCCGAGGCCGCCGGCCTGTGGGGGCCCCTCGCCGCCGCGCAGGGCACTGTCCAGGACGTCTACACCGGCAGCAAGCGGCTCACCACCGCGCCGTCCGCGGATACCGTGGTCTTCGACTACGTGCGACGCGGCCAGAGCGGCTACCGCACCGCCCCCTTCGTCGACGACAGGACGCTGTTCGTCGTCCAGCCCGGCGCCGACGGCTATCCGGACGTGGACGAGACGAACATGGTCTACCCCTTCGCGGAGTTCACGCAGTGGAAGAAGGACTGGCGACAGCGCTGGTCCCACCTCCGCGTGCCCGAGATCGATGCGCGCCCCTTCGAGGCCGCGCTCACCCAGGCGCTCGGGATCCGCATCGACCTCGGCGACCACCTGCGCAACCGCCTCGCGAAGTTCCTCGCGGAGCGGGAGTTCTTCACTCCCGTGTTCGAGCGCGTGCAGCCGGAGGAGGTGCTGATCGCCTCCAGCCACTGGTGGGCAGGCATCGCCGCCGCCGCCGCTCGCTCGGGGGCGCGGGTCTCCGACATCCAGTACGCGCTGACCAGCCACTACGCCCCCTCGTTCTGGTTCGGGCAGAAGCCGCACTACGGCGCCACCCGCTTCTACGCCTGGTCGGACTTCTGGGCCGAGCGCACCAAC
>NZ_KV788832.1:1141-5580 GCF_001807385.1 Brachybacterium sp. HMSC06H03
CGAGCGCACCAACGTCTACGACGAGCACGTCGTCGTCCCCCGCCAGCAGCCCGAGCTGACCGCCGCGATCGAGGCCCCCAGCACGGAGGAGAAGCGCTGGGACGTCTGCGTCATCTCGCAGCCGCGGGTGCTGCGGCGGATCCTGACCTTCGTGCAGGAGCTGGTGGCGGAGCGCCCCGAGCTGCGTGTCGTGATCGCCCCGCATCCCGCGCAGCGCGAGATCATCGGACAGGAGCTCGCCGCGAGCGGGCTCGAGGAGTCGGTCGACATCGCCGAGGAGGACACGCTGACCACCATCACGCGCTCCGTCATGGCGGTCGGCACGTTCTCCACCTCGCTGTGGGAGTCCGCGGCACTGGGCTGCCCGACCTACGTCATCGAGGTGCCGGGCTTCGAGGAGACCCTCCAGGACGTCGAGTCGGGCCTGTTCCGCCTCGCGACCTCGCCGCATGACCTCGTCCCCTACGAGGTCCCCGCCTCCCGACACGACATCTTCGGCTGAGCCCATGGACATCCAGAACCACTACTACGGGCACAGCGCCGCCCTCGCCCTCCACGCGGGGCTCGACTCCGTGCGCCACCTCCACGGGCTCCTCCAGCACGGCTGGACCGTGCGCTCGCCCTCGCTGGTGCACTTCTCCGACTTCGCGCGCCTTCCCCGCACCTCGCGCCGACTGGTGTGGAGCCATCGGGCGCGAGGCTGGGACCCCGCCGAGGATCCCTTCCTCACCACGCCGATCGGGGCGCCCTTCCTGTACCTCAGCGCGCTGACGGCCGACGAGCCGGTCGCCGATCTCGGGGCGACCGTCGCCTTCCCCGTCCACGACACCCGCCTCGTCAAGCTCCGGCACGACGACGCGGACCTCGCTCGCGAGCTCGCCGAGCGCGATGGCTCCTCCCTCGTCTGCCTCCACCCCGAGGACCTCGATCGCCCGGAGAAGATGCAGGTCTGGAGCGAGCACGGCCACCGCGTCGTCAGCGCGGGGGAGCGGCGCGACCCGCAGTTCCTCGGCCGGATCCTCCGCCTCGTCCGCGGGGCGCGGCGCGTCGTGTCCAACCAGCTCTCCACCGCGGTGGTCTACGCCGCCGCCGAGGGCACGCCCACCGCGATCTACGGCGGCGACCTCGCCATAGGCTCCCTCGGCACCGAGGTCTCCCGTCGCACGCGCGAGCTGTGGCCCGAGTTCCACGACGACACCGCCGAGGATGCGACCCGGCGCGCCGTCGCCCTGGCGGAGCTCGGCCACGAGCACCTGCTGTCCCCGGCGGCGCTGCGGGCGGCGCTCGGCTGGGACCGCAGCACCGCCGGACCGTTCCTCAGCTACTGGGGCGGTGCCCCGCTCCGGAAGGCGGGCGCGGTGCTCGGCCTCGTGGAGCGGACCGAAGGCGCGCAGGACGCCGGCTCCGGCCAGTCCCCGCTGGTGTTCCTGCGCCACCCGCTCAGCCATCTGCCCGGCCGGCTCCCGCGCCTCCCCGCGCGCGACGACCTCCTGCCGGAGCCGCTCGTCCCCGCACGGTGACCCCGTGGAGCACTCTCCCCTGACCCCCGTGACCTGAGGAAGGTTGTCGCCCGAATGATCGTGATCTGCACCAACGAGGTCGCCGGACCCACCGGCTACCACAAGTCCGTCGTCCAGCTGGGCAACGGGCTGAGTGCGGCGGGATACGCGGTGGCGGTGCTGGGTTTCCTCGGCACCGGCGACGTCGCGAGCCGGATGCTCCCGGTGTGGCCGCTGGACCTCGAGGTCCCCGCCTACACGCTGCGTGCGCTGCCGGCCGACGGCGGCCGTCTGCTGCACCGCAACGCGCACCCCGAGCTCACCGGCGACCTCGGCGCGCTGCACTACGAGTTCACGGCCAACGAGCTGGCCGCCCTCCGGGAGCTCAACGACGCGCTCACGGAGGAGGACACGATCGTGTTCACCGCCCCGGTGCAGGCCCTCGCCTTCCAGCACGCGCTCGGCGGGGACGCACGCCGCCCCCGCACCGTCCTGCAGATCCATGGCGACTACCTCCACCATGCCGAGCTCTGGGACCCGCTGATGGCGTCCCGAGACGTCATCGACCGGCTGCAGACGGTCGCCGACGGACTGCGCCAGCAGTTCATCCCGACCTTCGCCGACGAGGACGTGGTGTTCATCCCGAACTTCCCCGGGGAGGGTCCCGGGGCGATCCAGCGCGTCGAGCACGAGGGCGTGAACATCGCCCTGCCCGCCTCCTTCCAGCACCGCAAGAACCAGCTCGACGCGGTGCGGGCGCTGTCTCTGATCGAGGACGAGTCCGTCCACCTCACGCTGTGGGGGAACATCAACCGCAACAACCCCTACTACGTCGCCGTCCGCGAGCTCGTGGACTCCCTCGACCTCCACGGCCGCGTGCACATGCCCGGCTTCGGCACCGAGCACGACGTCTACTCCACCGCGGACATCGTGCTGATGTCCTCGCTCTCCGAGGGCTTCCCGTACCCGCTGCTGGAGGCGATGTACCAGGGACGCCCCACCGTCTCCTACGACTTCGACTTCGGCCCGCGCGAGGCGATCGAGGACGGCGCCAGCGGGTACATCGTCCCCCTCGGCGACGTCGAGCAGCTCGCGGCACGGCTCGGCGAGGTCGCCGCGGACGCGGAGCTGCGGGAGCGCTTCGGACGACGCGCGCGGGAGCGCTACGACGAGCGGTTCGCCCCCTCGGCCGTCGTCGAGCAGTACCGCGAGTTCTTCGGCCCGCACGACGCGCCGCTCGACCTCGCGAGCGTGTTCTCCACCGACGGGAAGGAGCCGATCGGGACCGAGGAGATCGAGCATCGCGCGCGCCGCACCCGCGGCGGTCGCCTCCACCAGCTCACCGTCACCTCGCTCGTCGGGCTGCACGACGTGCAGGTCGACGACGGCCTCCAGACCCGGGCCGCCAAGGTGCGGACCCAGCGCGGCACGACCCGGATCGAGTTCGAGGCCTCCGCCCCCGTCGTGATCTCGTACACCACCGCCCCCGGCTCCGGGGACCGGCACTATCTCGCTAGCACCACCGCCCAGCACGAGCTCGTCGTGCTCGCGCACCTGCGCCGCGACGCCCGGTACGGCGCCGGACGGCCCGCGGCGCAGGACACGATCTTCGGGACCTCCGGCGGGACGCTCCCGCTGCACGTCCCGACCGCGCTGGCCCATCTCGCCATGCGGGCTCCGCGGGACGTCGTGTGGAAGGCGCGCGACGTCGCCACCACGGTCGGCACCCGGATGCGGGCCCGGCGCGAGCTCGCCGGCGCCGAGGGGGCGACGCTCTCGCAGCCCTCGGCGAACCCCACCGAGGGCGAGGTCCCGCTCGGCCAGGCCGCGGACCTCGACGTCGAGGACGAGACCTCCGCCGGTGGGACCGTCGACGCCCGCTCGATCCTCGCCCCGCTGCTGGAGATCGGCCCGAGCGCCGCGGCCTCGACGATGCGCATCCTCTCCGGCCTGTCCAGGGCGCCGGGAGCTCCCACCCGACGCGAGATCCCGCGCCATCCGTGGTACCCGGTCACCGCCGGCGCGGACAGCTTCGGGACGCCGATCAACCAGACCGGGGGGGTGCAGGTCCGCAACGCCGGCACCGCCGAGCGCCCCACGGTCTCGGTGCGCGGTGAGTACGACTGGGTGGAGCTGCGCGACGGCGCCTCCCGCCGCCGGATCACCCCGCCCTGGACCTACGGCGAGATGTTCGAGCGCCTCTGCGAGGCCGAGCGGAAGCACGGCCTGTTCGAGATCACCACGGCCGACGGAGTGCATCTGTGGGAGCTCGGACGCTCGGCGCTGGTGATCCAGCTGGCCGAGGCCGCCGGGCTGTGGGGCGCGGCGCCCGCCGTCGGCGGCGTGGTCCTGGACGAGTACCCGGGCAGCAAGCGTCTGTCGACGGCACCTCGGGCCGAGCGGGTCGTGTTCGACTACGCACGGCGCGGCCAGAGCGGCTACCGAACGGCCCCGTTCGTCGACGACGAGACGCTGTTCGTGGTGCAGCCGGGCGCCGACGGCTATCCGGACGTGGACGAGACGAACATGGTCTACCCCTTCGCGGAGTTCACGCAGTGGAAGGAGGACTGGCGGCGACGCTGGTCCCACATGCGTGTGCCTGAGGTGGATGCGCGCCCGTACGAGGCCGCGCTGACCGAGGCGCTGGGTATTCGCGTCGATCTCGGTGACCACCTGCGTAACCGTCTGGTGAAGTTCCTCGCGGAGCGGGAGTTCTTCACGCCCGTGTTCGAGCGGGTGCAGCCGGAGGAAGTGCTGATCGCCTCGAGCCACTGGTGGGCGGGAATCGGTGCGGCGGCCGCCCGCTCGGGGGCGCGGGTCTCGGACATCCAGTACGCGCTGACCAGCCACTATGCCCCGTCGTTCTGGTTCGGGCAGAAGCCCCGCTACGGCGCGACCCGCTTCTACGCGTGGTCGGACTTCTGGGCCGAGCGCACCAAC
>NZ_KV788832.1:5600-6036 GCF_001807385.1 Brachybacterium sp. HMSC06H03
CGAGCGCACCAACGTCTACGACGAGCACGTGGTGGTGCCCCGCCAGCAGGAGGAGCTCACCGCTGCGATCGAGAGCCCCTCGACCGAGGAGAAGCGCTGGGACGTCTGCGTGGTCTCCCAGCCGCGGGTGCTGCGGCGGATCCTCGCCTTCGTGCAGGAGCTCGTCCGCGAGCGGCCGGAGATGCGTGTCGTGATCGCCCCGCATCCCGCGCAGCGGACCATCATCGGGCGCGAGCTCGCCGCCGCCGGCCTCGAGGGGGCCGTGGACATCGCCGAGGAGGACACGCTGACCGCCATCACGCGCTCCGCGATGGCGGTAGGGACGTTCTCCACCTCGCTGTGGGAGTCCGCGGCGCTCGGCTGCTCGACGTTCGTGATCCCGGTGCCGGGCCACGAGGAGACCCTGCAGGACGTCGAGTCGGGCCTGTTCCGCCTC
>NZ_KV788832.1:6056-15846 GCF_001807385.1 Brachybacterium sp. HMSC06H03
GGGCCTGTTCCGCCTCGCGACCTCGCCGCACGACCTCGTCCCCTACGAGGTCCCTGCCAGCCGGCACGACATCTTCGGGACCGCCTGAGGGGCGGCTCCGGCCGGGGGTCCGTCGCTGCCCGCGGACCCACGGCCGGGACTCCGATCTCGCAGGTGACACGCGGATCACCCGGATAGGATCAGGCTCAGTGACGAGCCGATCGGTGCTCGACCCGAACCCCAGATGGTGCCGTGTTCCGCAAGCTCACCCGTGTCGTGAGACCGCTGCTCGATCTCTCGGAGCGCCGCGCGCTCGTCGCGGCGAACGACCCGGGGACCGACCCGGGCATCGTCCTGACCGGGGCTCGCCATCTCGCACGGATGAGGAACTTCCGTTCCGCTGCTGCGCTGCTGGACGGGATCGACACGGACGGGCTGGACCTGCTGGACGAGTGCTTCGTCGGCGTCACCCTGCTCAGCGGCCAGGAGGGGCTGCGCGCCGACCAGCTCCTGGCCCCGCATCTCGGCTCCCTCGCCGATCGGGACCTCACCCCGGCCCAGCGCGTGAGGCTCGCCGAGTGGATCCAGCTCTCGGGGCTCCCCGCCGCCGAGAAGGTGGCGGCGCTCCGCACGCTGCGCACCTCCGAGGGCGGCTCACGCGCCCCCGGCGCCACCCTCCGGGACCTGCGCTTCCGCGAGTTCCGCCTCCGCACGGCCGCATTCGAGAAGATCGACGTGAGGGACTTCTTCGCCGGCGGGGACGAGGACCCCTTCCGCTGGAAGGACAACCTGCGCTACGTCCACGACCTCGTCACCCACGGGCACGCGGACACCGCCCGCACCCTTCTCGAGCGGCAGCTGTCCGAGCACGGGCTGCGCGACCGCGCAGTCGCCGAGGCCGCGCTGCGCTTCGACTCGGGCGCCCTCGTCCCGGACCTCGGCGCCGTCCCCGCCGAGCACCGCGGCATGCCGGGCGTGCTCGCCCTCGCCCACGACCTGCGGGGGCAGAGTCCCTCGCACCAGGACTTCTACGAAGCGTGCCTCGAGGCGACGACCTCCCGCTTCGACGCCATGGACGTGCACACCCGCGACTCCCTCCTGCGCGTGCTCACCGTGAAGGACCTCCTGCCCGAGCTCGACGCCCTGGTCCCCACCCTCCGCGGCGTGCCGGAGACGATGCTCGGCGCCCGCTGCGGCCGCGGGCTGATCGCGATGGAGCGGGGCGAGCACCGAGACGCCGCGGACCTGCTCCACTCCGTCCTCGTCGAGGACCCGACCTACACCGTCGCGGCGACCGGGCTCCGGCTCGTCTACGCCCGCCTGGACGGCGACCGCACCGTCATCGACCTCCGGAACGAGATCGGCTACGGCAGCGCCAGCGCCGGCCGTGCCGGGATCCGCCGCGGCGACCGCGACCAGGGGACCACCCTCATGCTCACGGGCCAGTACCTGAAGGCCTGGAGCGTGCGCCGCACCGCGCCGCCGTGGCGGATCCTCGAGCGCGACCTCGGGGAGAAGTTCCTGAACGCCGCGCCGCTGCCCGAGGATCCCGGCTCCTCCCTCTTCCTCATCACCGACGACGGCGTGGGCGACGAGATCCGCGGCGCGCAGCACCTCGGCGAGCTCGCCACGCGCTACCGGGTCACCGCCACCTGCGACCCGCGGCTGCGGACCCTGCTCGAGCGGAGCTTCCCCACGATCGAGTTCGTCGACGTCGCCCGTCGGATCCGCGGCCACCTGAACCCCGTCTACGACGGCCGGTACAGCGACTTCATCCTCGCCAGCCACCTGCCCGCCCACTGCGACCCCTACGTCGAGGCCGCCGACCACGTCACCTACGGCCAGAACCTCACCTTCAACCGCTTCGCCGGCGTGCTCCCGCGCCAGGACACCGGCGCCTATCTCGTCCCGGATCCCGCCCGGGCCGTGCCGCGCGCCGAGGGGAGGCTCAAGGTGGGCCTGGTCTGGAGGAGTCACTTCTCCGGCGGCACCCGGCGGATGATGTACATCGGCCTCGAGCAGCTCACCCCGCTGCTGGACGTGGACGGGGTCGAGTTCTGGTCGATCCAGCACGCGACCGACGACGGGGAGAGGGCGTCTCTGGAGGAGCACGGGATCCGGCAGATCCAGGACGTCGACCTCTTCGACGACCTCGAGGGGCTCGCGGCGCACGTCGCCTCCATGGACCTCGTGATCGGCATCAGCACGGTCCCGATGGAGCTCGCCGCCGCCGTCGGCACCCCGACCTGGCTGCTGGGCTTCTCGCCCGAGAACTACCTCTACCGCACCGGGGGCGGGATCACCTCCGTCGACCAGCTCTCGCGCAACTCGACGATCATCGCCCCGCCCTGGATCGACTTCACCGCCCCCTACCAGGAGTGCGTCGACCTCGTCCTCGCGGAGTGCCGGACCAGGCTGGAGCGTCTCGTCCGCAGCACCCTGCACAGCTGACGGGCGGGCGCCGCCACCTGCTCCGGTACGATCGGCGCATGTCCTTCAGCCAGAACGGTACCCCCAAGTCACTGCAGATCGGCGACCTCCAGGTCGGCGAGGCCCATGCCCCCTTCGTCGCCGCGGAGATGTCCGGCAACCACAACGGCGACCTCGGCCGCGCCCTCGCGATCGTCGACGCGATCGCGGAGACCGGCGCCCCGGCGATCAAGCTCCAGACCTACACAGCGGACACGATCACCATCGACGCCGACGGCCCCGCCTTCCGCATCACCGACAGCCACGGCCTGTGGGGCGGACGGAACCTCTACAGCCTCTACCAGGAGGCGCACACCCCGTGGGAGTGGCACGAGGCGATCTTCGCCCGCGCCCGCGAGCACGGCATGATCCCGTTCTCCAGCCCCTTCGACGACACCGCCGTCGACCTCCTGGAGGACCTCGGCGCCGAGGTCTACAAGATCGCCTCGCTCGAGATCGGCGACATCCCGCTGCTGCGCAAGGTGGCCCGCACCGGCAAGCCGGTGATCCTCTCCACCGGCGCCGCCGACGCCGGCGACGTGGACCTCGCCGTCAAGACCCTCCGCGCCGAGGGCAACGAGCAGATCGCGGTGCTCGGCTGCACCTCCTCCTACCCGGCGACCGCCGAGGCGTCGAACCTGCGCACCATCCCGGTGCTCGCCGACACCTGGAAGGTCGTCGGCGGTCTCTCCGACCACACCAAGGGCATCGGTGTGAGCGTCGCGGCCGTCGCCTTCGGCGCCGCGATCCTCGAGAAGCACGTCACGCTGCGCCGCGCCGACGGCGGCGTCGACTCCGACTTCTCCCTCGAGCCCGAGGAGCTGAAGGCCCTGGTCGACGAGTCCTACGCCGCCTGGCTCGCGCTCGGCGAGGTGCACGTCGGCCCGACGACGTCCGAGGCCGAGTCCCAGCGCCTGCGCCGCTCGCTGTTCGTGGTGAAGGACGTGCGCGCCGGCGAGGAGATCACCGCGGAGAACGTCCGCTCGATCCGTCCCGCGGGCGGGCTCGAGCCGCGCCATCTCGACGTGGTCCTCGGCCGGACCTTCGCGAAGGACGTCAAGCGCGGGACGCCGCTCAGCTGGGATCTCGTCTGACCAGCACGTCGAACTCGCCGTCGTCGCGATCCGGATCGAGCACGTAGCCGGCCCCGGCGAACAGCCGCTGGGACGGCAGGTTGTCGGGAAGGATCGCGGCGACGACGACGGCGCCGGGGTGACGCGCCCCGAAGGCCGCCTCGCCGGCGGCGAGCACCGGACGGGAGAGCCCGTGGCCGCGCGCCTCGGGGGCGAGGGTGATGGACACCTCCCACTCCTCGCCCGCCGACGCGCCCTCCAGCGCGTCGAAGCGCACGGTGCCGACGGGCGCGCCGCCCCGCTCGACGACGTACAGCTCGCGGGACGGGTTCTCCAGCGTCCGCGCGTACCAGGTGGAGTGGGACTGCCACGGCACCGGGGCGGAGTCGCGGGAGACCTTCCGGGTCTCCGGGTCGTTGCGCCAGCGCAGCAGCAGGGGCGAGTCCGACGGGGTCGCGGGCCGCGCCGCGACCGGCGTCTCCGCCGTCCCGATCCGGTGCGCGAGCGCCGCGTCCCAGGCGGCGACGATCCGCTCCGCGCCGTGGCCGTCGACCTTCTCCCGGCCCACCGGGGTCCAGCTGCGCATCGCGCGCAGGTCCGCGATCGCCCGCTCCACCTCCGCGGTCGCCGCGGGGCGGTCGGCGCGCACCTGCTCGAGGGTGCCGAGCCCGCGGGCGATCCGTTCGGCGAGGGCGGCCTCGTAGCCGGCGCGCTGGTTCTCCACCACCGCGACCAGCAGGCTCGGCACCCCGATGCAGGCCAGCTCCCAGGCGGTGGTGCCCGCGGCGCTGACCACGAGGTCCGCCGCGCTCGCCCGCTCGAGGAAGGCGGGGGAGGGGGCGAGCAGCTCGACGTCCTCCCCGGCCTCGGTCCGGACCGCGTCCCAGCCGTGCTCGGGCGCGATGACGCTCACGTGCGCGACGCCCTCTGCCGCGGCGCAGACGGCGGCGAGGGTCCCGGCGGCGCCGGTCGCGTCGGTGCCGCCCATGACGATCAGAACCCGGGCACCGCGGCTGACGTCGTGGTCCGCCTCGACCCGCTTCTCCCGCGCGGCGCGCACCTCGGCGCGCATCGGGGCGTAGGCGATGCCGAGGAGCACCTCGCCGCTGCCGTCCTCGGGGCGGCCGACCCGCTCGGCGCGGATCGTGGAGTCGACGACGACGTCGGCGGGACGGCGGCCGAAGGCGCCGTCCTCCATCGAGGACAGCAGCGCGCCGCCGGCGCGCACCTGGTCCCGGGCGTCGGCCCCGATCGTGTAGTCGTCGACGTGGACGACGCTCGCTCCCTGCTCGGCGGCGAGGATCCCGAGGTCCTCGGGCGCCGCGGTCACCTCGAGACCGGACTCGTCCAGCAGGTGCCGGGCGAGCGGCGCCTCGATCGAGCCGGCGACCACCACGGTGTGCCCGGCGGCGCGGGCGGCGTCGGCGACGGAGAGTGCCCGCACCAGGTGGCCGATGCCTCCCGACGGGGTCGCATCGCACCGGATCGCGACGTGGGTCATCCGTCGGCCAGCTTCTTCTGGCGCACGCCCGCGTTGATCCGGGTGATGTCGGGACGCGAGCGCAGCAGGTCCACCACCTCGTGCCACGCCGGGGCGCGATCCCCGAGTTCGGCGACGACGGCGTCGAGCATCTCGCCGTCCTCGACGGTGTCCAGGGTCACCCGCAGGTCGTTCGCGGCCGGCTGGACGACCAGGCCCATGGTGCGGAAGTAGCGCTTGGAGTCGTAGAGATAGGAGGTGACGTGCGTGCGGTGGAAGCTCTCGGCCTCCGCATCGGCCGTCAGCAGCGCGTCCCGCGAGGCGAGCTCGACGTCCAGGCCGCGCGGCAGCGTGCGCACCAGCGTGGTCGCGGTGTAGTCCAGCGAGGGATCGGCCTTCCACAGCCCCACCACGGCGGAGATCAGGGAGGGGTCCGCCAGCGGGCAGTCCGCGGTCAGGCGCACCACCGCATCGGCCCCGGTCTCCTCCAGGGCGAGCACGAAGCGGGACAGGACGTCGTCCTCGCTGCCGCGGACCACCTGCACGCCCAGCTCCTCGCCGAGCTCGGCGACGGCGTCGTCCCCGGGGGCGGTGGACGTCGCCACCACCACGTCCTCGATGCCCGAGGCGGCGCGGGCGGCCCGCACCATCCACCCCAGGACCGGTCGGCCGCGGAGCGGCCGGAGCACCTTCCCGGGGAGGCGGGAGGAGCCTGTACGAGCTTGGATCACTGCGACGGTTCGTGTATCGGTCACCGTGCCATAATGGCACGCGCGTCCCGGGTCGCCCGGGTGCCGCCCCAACCCCGTCGACGAAAGAGATCTGCATGTCGCTCCTCAACGGTGCCTCCATCCTCATCACCGGTGGGACCGGCTCCTTCGGCAAGGCCTTCCTGCGTGAAGTGCTCGACAACCACAACCCGCGACGGGTCGTCGTCTTCTCGCGGGACGAGCTGAAGCAGTACGAGGTCCGCAACCAGTTCGGCAACGACCCCCGCCTGCGCTGGTTCCTCGGCGACATCCGCGACGAGCGCCGCCTCGCTCGTGCGCTGAAGGACGTGGACTACGTCGTCCACGCCGCCGCGCTCAAGCAGGTCGACACCGCGGAGTACAACCCCTTCGAGTTCGTCAAGACCAACATCCTCGGCAGCCAGAACGTCATCGAGGCGTCCATCGACGCCGGCGTGAAGAAGGTCGTGGCCCTGTCCACCGACAAGGCCTCCAGCCCGATCAACCTCTACGGCGCCACCAAGCTCACCGCCGACAAGCTCTTCATCACGGGCAACCACTACGCCGCCAGCTACGACACCCGCTTCGCCGTGGTGCGCTACGGCAACGTGATGGGCTCGCGCGGCTCGGTCATCCCCTTCTTCCGTCGCCTCGGCGAGGAGGGCAAGCCGCTGCCGATCACGGACATGACCTGCACCCGCTTCTTCATCACCCTGCCGCAGGCCGTGCAGATGGTCATCGACACCTTCGAGCTCATGCAGGGCGGCGAGCTGCTCGTGCCGCGCATCCCCTCCATGAAGGTCACCGACCTGGCCCAGGCCGTCGTGCCCGGCGCCGAGATGGTCGACGTGGGCCTGCGTCCCGGCGAGAAGCTCCACGAGGAGATGATCAGCCCCGAGGAGGGCCGCCGCGCGGTCATCATCGAGGACGGCAAGTACTTCATCATCCAGCCCGACCTCGCGACCTGGGGCTACAAGGCCCCCGAGGGCGCCGTGCCGGTCGAGCCCGGGTTCTTCTTCCGCTCGGACTCCAACGACCAGTGGTACACCCAGCAGGAGATCGCGGACATCATCGAGGGAGGGATCTGAGGTGCTGCCGTACGGACGTCAGTCCATCGAGTCCGACGACATCGCCGCCGTCGAGGCGGCGCTGCGCAGCGACTGGCTGACCACGGGCCCCGAGGTCGACCGGTTCGAGGCGGCGATCGCGGAGCGCGCGGGCGTGGAGCACGCGGTCTCGGTCACCTCCGGCACCGCGGCGCTGCACGTCGCCTACGCCGCCGCCGGCATCGAGCCCGGTGACGAGGTCGTCACGACCCCGCTGACCTTCGTCGCGACCGCCGCGGGCGCCGCCCTGCACGGTGCGAAGATCGTGTTCGCGGACGTCGACCCGGCCACCGGCAACCTGGACCCCGCCGCCGTCGAGGCCGCGGTCACCGAGCGGACCAAGGTCATCGCGGGCGTCGACTACGCCGGCGTGCCGGTCGACGGCACGGCCCTGCGCGAGATCGCCTCCCGGCAGGGCGCGCTGTTCCTCGAGGATGCCGCGCACTCCATCGGCTCCACCCAGGACGGTGCCCCGGTGGGCTCCCTCGCCGACCTCACGACCTACTCGTTCTTCCCCACGAAGAACCTCACCACCGCGGAGGGCGGTGCGGTCGTGACGGCCGACGCGGACCTCGCCGCCCGCGCCCGGGCGTTCAAGAACCACGGCCTGGTGCGCGACAAGGCGGTGCAGCGCTATCCCGACGAGGGCCCCTGGCACCAGGAGGTCCACAGCTTCGGGCTGAACTACCGCCTGCCGGACGTGCTCTGCGCGCTCGGCACCAGCCAGCTCGCGCGCCTCGATGCGTTCGTGGCCCGCCGCGCCGAGGTGAAGAAGGCCTATGACGAGGCGCTCGGCGACCTCGAGGGCGTCGACATCCCGGGCGTGCCCGAGGGGGCGGCGCCCGCCTGGCACCTCTACCCGCTGCGCGTCCCCGCCGAGCGGCGCCGCGCCATCTTCGAGGCCATGCGCGAGCAGGGCATCGGGGTGCAGGTCAACTACATCCCCGCCTACTGGCACCCGGTCTTCGAGGACCTCGGCTACCAGCGCGGGATGTGCCCCGTGGCGGAGGACTACTACCGCCGCGAGATCTCGTTGCCGATGTTCCCTGGCCTGACCGACCAGGACGTCGAGCGCGTCATCGAGGTGACCCGGAAGGCCGTCGCCGGCTGACCCCACGGAGGCCCGGCAGATGCGGAGGGGGCGCCACGGCTGCGAGCCGTGGCGCCCTCTCGCCGTCCGTGCGGGGGAGGGGGAGCGGCGGCGGCAGGCCCCCTGCAGGGGGCGGCGCTCCGCCGGGATCAGCGACCGGGCGGGGTCACAGCGTCGGATCGCACTCGATCCGGATCAGCCTCGAGTGGTCCGTCTCGAACAGGACGGTGCCGAGGGGCTCCCCGCCCTGCTCGATCGCGCTGAAGGCGGGGTCGTACTGGTAGGGCTGCCGCTCCTGGTAGATGTAGCCGATCCCCGCCTCCGTGAGGGTCCGGCAGCGCCAGGTCCACCGGTCGGCGTAGGGGACCGCCGCGATCGCGGCGCGGTCCTGGTCGGTCAGCGCCGTGCCTGCGACGGGCAGATGGACGTTCAGTCCGTACAGCGAGTACATGTGCGCCGCGCCCGAGTACGGGCTGGCCAGGATCGACCTGTCCGGGTCCAGCTCCGGGGCGATGCGGGCGAAGGCCTCGAGCTCGTCGGCCTGGAGGAAGCGGCCCCGCCCGGGATACTCCGCCGCGAGGTTCTTCTCGGCGTTGTCCAGCCGCGGGGGGACCGAGCCGAGGGCCGCGAGGGTCGCGAGCACGACCAGCACCGCGACCACGGCGCGGCCGCGGACGGTCGGCCCGCCCAGCGGCAGGGAGCGCCGGAGCAGGCGCGCCCAGGCCTGCAGCCCCGGCACCACCAGCAGCGCGGACAGCATCGCGAGCGGGATCGCGATCCGGTCCTGGCCGCGGAAGAAGAGGACCGAGAGGTTCAGCGGCGAGTCGACCGCGGCGTCGAGGTACATCACGGCGACCACGATCCAGGCCACGGGCAGCCAGCGCAGCGGGCCGCGCAGCGTGGAGACCAGGCCCGGCCACCACAGCACCGCGATCACCGTCCCCAGCGCCATCGGCCACACCGTCAGCAGGCCGAGGCCCACCTCCCCCAGCGCCGACCACCACGGCACCTGCAGACCGCCGGAGAAGCCCGTCACCCGGTCGCCCAGCGGCGTGCAGGTCAGCACCGCGACGGGCAGCAGCGCGAGGACCGGCACGGCGAGGAGGCGCCGGCGGGTGTGCCGCAGGGGAAGCCCCGTCACGATCGTCAGCACCGCGATCAGGATCAGCGCCATCACCCCGACGTTCGGCTGCATGAGCGTGAGGCCGATCCCGGAGAGCCCCACCACCCCGAGCGCCGCCCCGGCCGCAGGCCACACCGGGGCCGCGTCGGCGGAGCCGTCGGGCGCGTCGCGCACGGCGGGGGAGGGCGCCGGCTGCAGGACGGAGACCGAGGCGTTCTCGTCGAGGCCCGCCCGGGCCCGCACCGGGCCGGTCAGGGCGTGCCAGAGCGCGACAGCGCCCGCGAGCGCCCCGGTCAGGGCGGCGAAGCCGGTGAGGTTCGGGACGGGGGAGAGATGGATCCACAGATTCAGCGGACTGGCGGGGATCACCGCGGCGACCAGCGCGACGGCGGGCGGTGCCCACTGCACCTGCGGGAACAGTGTCCGGGCCAGCAGCGCGAGGCCCACCACCCACGGCGCCACCGCGAGCGCGAGCACGGAGCCGTTCAGCACGATCGGGATGTCGACGCCGGACACCAGCGCGGCCAGGTCGTGGAAGGCCGCGGGATAGGAGGACGGGGCCCGGGTGCTGCTGGTCACCGCGTTCAGGGTGAGGCTCGAGCCGTCGCCGGTCTCGCGGATGTGGGTCAGCGCGGTGAGGTGGTAGAGCGTGTCGTAGCGCTCCAGCACGGCGCCGGCGCCGCCGGCCTGCCGCGCGATCGGGACCACCGCGACCGCGAGCCCCGCGACGAGCGCGCCGGCC
>NZ_KV788833.1:0-14223 GCF_001807385.1 Brachybacterium sp. HMSC06H03
AGCGGGGTGTGCGGGGCGAGCAGTCGCACCGGCCGGGCGAGCGCGGCGGCGTCGAGCGCCGCCACCCGCTCCTGGACGCGCGTCTCCTCCAGGGCGCGGCTCGCCCCCTGCCAGAGCAGGCCCGCGATGAGCAGCGCCCAGAGGAGCGTCAGCAGGGAGAAGCCGCCCGCTCCGCCGAGGCGCACGATCCGCGAGAGCGGCAGCACCACCACGCCCACGGCGATGGCACGTCCGATCCAGGCGGTGATCCGAGTGCCGAGGACCGGACGGCGCAGGACCGCGCCGAGCAGGGACTCCAGCGCGCGCCCGCCGTCCATCGGCAGGCCGGGGAGCAGGTTGAACAGGGCCAGGACCACGTTCAGCCAGGTCGCGAAGGAGGCGGCGACCGAGAGCACCGTGCCCTGCGCCGCGATCGCGCCGAGCGCGCCGGTCGCCGCGGCGAGCAGGCCGTTGCTCGCGGGGCCGGCGAGGGAGACCAGCACGGACCCGATCGCGGGCATCCGCTCGGCCCGATACTGCGTGTGCCCGCCCCACAGGGTCAGCGCGATGTGGTCGACCCTCGCCCCGAAGGCGCGGGCGACGAGCGCATGGGCGAGCTCGTGGACCAGCACGGAGAGGATGAGGAACAGGCCCAGGCCGAGGGCGACGAGCGCGCTCCGCCCGGCGGAGAGGCCCGGTCCCTGCAGGGAGGGGAACATCAGCACGGCCACCAGCAGCACCGTGACGAGGGTGGCCGGGCTGACCTGGAGCGGCGGCAGCGCACCGATCCTCAGCATCGTCCGTGGCATGGGGGCTCCTCGATCGCGGGGCGGCTCCCCGGGGCAGGGCGAGGATAGTCCCTGCTCCTGCATCCGGGCTCAGGACGGTCCGGCCCCGGCAGGAAGGGCCGACGAGCCTATGATGGAGTGATGAGTCGAATCGCCATCACGGCCTTCAGCGGGTGGAACGACGCCGGCGAGGCGGCCACCGGGGTGATCGAGCATCTCCTCGAGGTGTGGCCCTCGCGGCCCGTCGGCGCGGTCGACGCCGAGGAGTTCATCGACTTCCAGGTCAACCGGCCCGAGATCCGCACCACCGAGGAGGGGCTGCGGGTCGTGGACTGGCCCGACACCCGCCTGCACCTGATCACCCCGCCGCGGGGTCCGGAGATCGTCGCGGTGCTCGGACCGGAGCCGTCGCTGCGCTGGAAGAGGTTCTGCGACGAGGTGCTCGAGCAGCTGCAGGCGCTCGACGTCTCCTCGGTGGTCTCCCTCGGCGCGCTGCTCGCCGACTCCCCGCACAGCCGCCCCCTGCCGGTCTCCTCGCAGGTCGAGCCGGTGCCCGCGCAGCGGGTCGAGGACTCCGAGCTGTACTCGGGACCCATCGGGGTGCCGACGATCCTCGCCCGCCGCACCGCGAGCGCAGGGCTGAGGACGACGAGCATCTGGGTGCAGGTCCCCCACTACGTCTCTCAGAACTCCTCGCCGAAGGCGGTGCTGGGCCTCGTGCGCGAGGTGCAGGAGCTGATCAGCGCGCCGATCCCGGTCGGCGAGCTGGTGGAGGACGCCGAGGCGTGGGAGCGCGGGGTGGACGAGCTGGCCCGCACCGACGAGGACGTCGCCGAGTACGTGCGGCGCCTCGAGCGGGCGCAGGACGCGGCCGAGCTGCCCGAGGCGAGCGGCGACGCGATCGCGAAGGAGTTCGAGCAGTTCCTGCGGCGCCGCCGAGAGACGGACTGAGCCTCCCGGCCCGCGGGCTCAGTCGGCCAGCGTGATCCCGAACAGGGCATCGACCGCGGCGGCCACATCGCCCGGGGCGTCCGCGGGCAGCTCGCGGCCCGCGGTTCCCGGGAGCTCGTCGCCGGCGGCCCAGGCGTCGAGCGTCGCGAGCGCCGCGGGGGTGTCGAGGTCGTCGCGCAGCGCGGCGCGGAGCGCCTCGACGACGTCGGGGCGGAGGTCGCGGCGGCGGGCGGCGGCGCGATAGGCCTCCAGGCGCTGCTGCGCACCGCCGAGCTCTGCGTCCGACCACTCCCAGTCGCTGCGGTAGTGGTGCGCCATGAGCACCAGACGGATCGCCATCGGGTCGACGCCGTCGCGGACCAGGCGGTGGACGAAGACGAGGTTGCCGAGCGACTTGCTCATCTTCTCGCCCTCGTAGGCGACCATCCCGGCATGCGCGTAGGAGGTCGCGAAGGGACGGCCGAGGCCGACCGCGTGGGCGGCGCTCAGGTCGTGATGGGGGAAGACGAGGTCGCTGCCGCCGGCCTGGATGTCGAAGGGCAGGTACAGGCCCTCCTCGGCGATGGAGACGCACTCCACGTGCCAGCCGGGGCGGCCCCGGCCGAGGGCGCCGCCGTCCCAGGCCGGCTCCCCCTCGCGCTCGGCGCGCCACAGCAGCGGGTCGAAGCGGCCCCGCTTGCCCTCGCGGTCGGGGTCCCCGCCCCGGTCGGCGAAGACCTCGAGCATCTGCTCCTCGGTCCAGCCGGAGACGTCGCCGAGGGCGCCGTCGAGGGAGAGGTCGTGGTACCAGTCGTCACCCTCGGCATCGGGGGTCGGCACCTGGTACGCGCGGCCCCGCTCGCGCAGGGTGTCGACGGTGGCGATGATCTCGTCCATCGCCTCGCTCACGGAACGGTAGGTCTCCGGCGCGATGATTCGCAGCGCCGCCATGTCCTCGCTGAACAGTGCGACCTGGGACTCGGCCAGCTCGCGCCAGTCGATCCCGTCACGATCAGCGCGCTCCAGCAGCGGGTCGTCGACGTCGGTGATGTTCTGGGCGGCGGTGACCTGGAGTCCGGAGTCGACGAGCGCACGACGCATGAGGTCGGCCGCGTGATAGGTCGCCGCATGGCCCAGGTGGGTCGAGTCGTACGGGGTGATCCCGCAGACGTAGAGGCGGGCGTGTCCCGGCACGAGCGGCGTCACGGGGGCGATGCGCCCGGTGCGGGTGTCGAACAGCCGCAGCGGCATCGTGGAGGCGGGCAGCGGGGTCAGCTCAGGGGTGGTCCAGGATTGCACCGCTCGATCATACGGTCGACGCCCTCGACGTGGGATCAGGCGCCGCCCAGCGGGTCGATCACGCCGAACCAGAGCAGGCCCAGCAGGGCCACGCCCGCGGCGATGCGGTAGATCACGAAGATCAGGTAGGAGCGGTTCTCGATCAGCCGCATGAACCAGACGATCACCGCGTAGCCGACGCCGAAGGCGACGAGGGTGGCGATCACGATCGCGGCCAGCGAGGGCTCCCCCGCGGCGGCCGCGGCAGCGCGCCCGTCGGCCGTGAAGAGCACCGGGACCTCCTTGGCGGCCTTGTAGAGGCCGGAGGCGAACACGGCGGGGACCGCGAGCAGGAAGGCGTAGCGGGCGGCGGCCTTGCGGGAGTAGCCCATGAGCAGCCCCGCGGTGATCGTGCCGCCGGAGCGGGAGACGCCGGGGATCAGCGCGAGGGCCTGGGCGAGGCCGAAGAGGATGCCGTCGCGCACCGTGAGCTGGTCGAGCTCCTTGCGGTGCGGGGCGATCTTGTCCGCCAGTCCCAGCAGCAGGCCGAAGAGGATCAGCATCGAGGCGGTGATGTACAGGTTCCGCAGGCTGTGGTCGATCTGGTCCTCGAAGAGGAGCCCGAGCACGCCGATCGGGATCGAGCCGAGGATCACCAGCCAGCCCATCCGCGCATCGGGATCCGAGTGCGGGACCTTGCCGGCCAGGGCCTTGAACCACTTGCCGATGATCCGGGTGATGTCGTTCCAGAAGTAGATCAGCACCGCGGTCTCGGTGCCCAGCTGGATGATCGCGGTGAACGCGGCGCCCGGGTCCTCACCCGGGTTCATGAGCTCCCCGACCACGCGCACGTGCGCACTGGAGGAGATCGGGAGGAACTCGGTCAGACCCTGGACCAGGCCCAGGATCACCGCCTCGATGAAGGACATGGACTCTCCTCGATGGACTCGCGCTCGGGGGTCGCCGCGGACGGCGTCGCGGTCGCGGCTGCGCCGCGATCGACCCCGCACAGCGTACGCGGCGCCGGGCCGATGCCCGGCGCCGCGCGGCGCTGATGAAGTGAAGACTGCATGGAGGTCCGGCGGACGAGCTGGGACCGCCCGCCTGACGGTGCGCCCGGACCGGCCGGAGCCTCAGTCGAGTGCGACCTCAGCGGTCCTCGTCGTCGTCCTCGTAGTCCTCGTCGACCTCATCGTCGTAGTCGTCGTCCTCGAAGTCGTCGAGATCGTCGAAGTCGTCGTCCTCATCGTCCTCATCGTCCTCGTCGTCATCGTCCCCGTCGAAGACGATCAGCGGGGTGGCGATGTCGTACGCGTCGAAGAGGGCGTCGTCGTAGGTGTCGAAGGCCGTGGAGAGCTGCTCGGTGGCGGCGTCCAGGGCCGGGTCGTCGTCACCGCGGGAGGCGGCGGCCGCCTCGTAGTGACGCTCGAAGGCGGCGATCAGCGCAGCGAGAGCGGAGCGAGGATCCGTGTTCATGGTTGGACCGTACATCGTCCGAGGGCACAATGGACAGGGGAGAACGGCGGGCCGTCCCCGTGATCCCGCGCCGGGATGCGCAGGCGGCCCCCCGTACCGCAACGACCGTGCGGCATTTCACGCCGCGACGGCCCCGTCCCAGGTCATCGCGCTCAGGAGGAACTGTTGATCCGACCCCGCACCCCGCTCACCGCCGAGGTCCAGCACGTGAGCGATCCCCGTGGCCGTCGCGACCTGCCCGTGGAGCGCGGGCGCCGGCTCGAGGACTACGAGTACCAGATCATCACGGTCCCCCGCGGCAGCTCGATCGGACAGGTGCGCGCCGAGCTCGCCGAGCAGGCGGAGTACGGGCGCTGGGAGCATGCGCGCACCCGCCTGTACATGGGCGGCGGGAAGAAGGTCTGGATGCGGCGGCGGATCATCCGGGTGCAGTCCACGCTGTAGAGCGGACTCCGAGCGGCGTCCGCCCGTCGTCCACATCCCTCGCGCAGGCCGGGCGCGGACCGTGCGGATCTGGTGGGATGGGCCCGTGCCCGTCTCCTCCCCGCTCCTGCTCGCCGTGCTGCTGGTGGTCTACCTGCCGCCGGCGGCGGTGCTCGCCTGGCACGACGGCACCTCGCACCGTCTCCCGAACCGCTGGGTCGCCGGGCTCACCGGCGGGGTCGGCCTCGCCCTCGCCGTGCTCGCGCTGCTGGTCCCCTCGCTGCGTCCCGCCCTCTCCACGGCGTCGGTCCTCGCCCTGGTGCTCGGGGCCGGGGCGATCCTCCTGGGGCTCCTCGCCCCGTCGCTGCTGGGGATGGGGGATGCGAAGACGGTGCCGGTGGTGGTGCTGATGTCGACTTCGCTCGGCGGGGAGGTGCTCATGGCTGGGCTGCTGGCAGGGATGCTCCTGGCAGGGGTGCTGGGCGGCGTGGTCCTGCTCGCGACCCGGCGTGCGGGGGCGCGCTTCGCCGTCGGACCGGTGCTGCTGGCCGTCCCGTTCCTGGGGCTGCTGGGCGCTCCCCTGGTCGCCGCGGCGCTCGGCACCGCCTGAGCGGCAGCACCCGGACGGCAGCGCCTGGACGGCATCGCTCCGACGGCACCGCCAGGGCGGTCGCGGGCGGGCCCCGGCTCAGCGGCCGCGCCGGCGCTGCCGGGCGACCTCGTAGAGGGCGAGGGACCCGGCCACGGAGGCGTTCAGCGACGAGGCGCTGCCGCTCATCGGGATCTCCGCGATCGCGTCGCAGGCCTCCCTCCACCCGGCGCTCATCCCCACGGTCTCGTTGCCGACGACCAGGAGCGTCGGCCCGGTCAGGTCGACGTCCGCGACCTCGTGGCCGCCTGCCTCGTCCAGTCCCAGCACCGTCCACGGCTCGCCCGCGGCGCGTCGGCCCTCGACCCACTCGAGCACCTCGCGGTGCGAGGGGGCGCGCAGGACGGGCACGGCGAAGACCGAGCCGGTGCTCGCCCGGATCGCGGCGGGATCCCAGGGATCGGCGGCGTGGCCGGTGACCACGAGCCCCGCGCCGCCGAGCGCGTCGACGGAGCGGGCGAGGGAGCCGATGTTCCCCGGCCCCGTCGGCCGGTCGAAGACGACCACGGTCGAGCGCGGCCCGGCCTCGAGGCGGGAGAGGTCGTCCGCGGGCATCGCGGCGACGGCCAGCAGCTCGGGGACCCCGTCCTCCTTCTCCCCCAGCTCGGCCATCAGCTCGGGGGCGAGGTGGACGACGGGCGCCGGCGAGGACTCGAGCAGCTCGCGGGCCCAGCGGGAGGGGTTCTCCCTCGAGTCGGTCAGCAGCGCGCGGATCTCCTGGCCGTGGTCGATCGCCTGGGTGATCGGGCGGACGCCCTGGACGAGCATCTCCCCGGCGCGGCTGCGCTTGGTGCGGTTGGTCAGCAGGGACTGCCACTGCTGGAACTGCGCGTTGCGGCGCTCGATGCGACGCGCGGTGCGCTGCGGGGCGCGGCGGGGGTCGCGAGGGCTCATGCCCCGGCCCCGTCGTAGCCGAGCTGGCGCCAGGCCTCGTAGACGGCGATCGAGACCGAGTTGGCGAGGTTCAGGGAGCGGCGGGCCGGGAGCATCGGGATCCGCACCCGGGACGTGATGCGCGGGTGGGCCATGACCTCCTCGGGCAGCCCGGTCGGCTCGGTGCCGAAGAGCAGCACGTCCTCCCGTCGGTACTCGACCTCTCCGAAGGTGGTCTCGGTGTGCGCGGTGAAGGCGAAGACCCGCGCGTCGGGCACCGCGGCGAGAGCGGTCTCGAGGTCGGGGTGGATGCTCACCTCGGCGAGGTCGTGGTAGTCCAGTCCTGCTCGGCGCAGCTTCGCGTCCTCGAGGTCGAAGCCGAGGGGCTCGATGAGGTGGAGGCGGGCGCCGGTGACGGCCGCGAGACGGATCGCGTTGCCGGTGTTCCCGGCGATCGCCGGCTCGTGGAGGAAGACGTGGACCATGGGGAGCATTCTCCCACGCACCGTCCCCGTCCCCTCACCAGTGCGCGGCCTGCCGGATCCCGGCGTCGCGCAGCGCCTCCCGCCACTGTGCGTCGCGCAGCAGCTGCGTCTCCCGCTCCCTCACCGCAGGCACCCCGGCACCCGCTGCGGAGGGATGCATGACGAGCTCGGAGGTCCCCGGCGGGAGCAGTGCGAGCCCGTTCGTGAGCGCCGTGCGCAGCGCGTCGACGGAGGGCGCGGTGCCGTGGTGGGAGAGCAGTGCGGCGGGCAGGGGCACGCCGAGGGCGTCGGCGAGGTGCACGGCGGCGGAGTGCACCCCGCGGGCCGCGACGGAGAGGGCGTCCGTGCCCGGGAAGGGGTCCGTCCTCCGCGGCAGCCGGAAGCCGAGTCCGTGCCGGGCGCACCAGCGCAGCGCCGCCTCCAGCAGTGCCCCCTCCCGCAGACCGTACAGCGCCGTGCTGTGGAAGTCCGCGGCACCTGGTTCCAGGCCCCGCTCGCGCATCCAGGCGAGCTGGGCGTCGAACTCCTCGACCGCCTCGTCGAGGTCGAGCTCCCGGGCGAGGCGTCGCGGGTCCGTGGTCATCGCGCCGCCCCGCTCCCGCAGGCTCGCTCCGTCGGACAGCGGCCGCCACGGGGGCAGGTCCGCCTCGCCCATGAGGGCCAGGTGCAGACGGGGCGTGAGGCCCGCTTCGCGCAGCCGTGCCGCGGCGCGCGGCGACTCGTCGGTCACGGTGAGCAGCGTCGCCGCGCTGATCAGCCCCTCCTGTCCGAGGGACATGATCACGGCGGTGCCGGCGGGGTCGCGTCCCAGGTCGTCGGCGGTGAGGACCAGGCGCCGCTCGGGCTCCTCGGCCCTCATGCCCGCCGCCCGGTCCGCGCGGCGACGTCCGCAGGCGCCTTGGCGGCGCTCTGCTCCGGCGAGGGGACTCTGACGAGGTGCGCCGAGAGGGCGCCGAGGGCGCAGAGCAGGAAGGGATAGACGCAGAGATAGACGCGGAAGGCCTGGCCCGGGTCGGTGCCGGGGCTGTCCCCGGAGTGGTACCCGAAGAACGTGCCCAAGGAGGCGAGGGCGAGGCCGCTCACCGCGCCGCTGAGGCGTCCGAGTGCGCCGGTCACCGAGAGGAACAGGCCCTCGCGGTGCAGGCCGTGCACCGCCGCGTCCCGGTCCACGACGCGGGCGACGACGAGGTCGTTGGTGGCGAGCAGCCCGGCCCACCCGATCCCGAGCACCGCTCCGGCCAGCAGCGCGGTGGTGAGATCGCGGGCGAGGTACAGCAGGGCGAAGGAGCCGGTCAGGGCCCAGAAGGCGAGGCGCCAGGTGCGCAGCGCACCGAGCCTGCGCACCGCCGCGAGCCAGGCGAACAGCGCTGCCGCGCAGGTCAGCATCACCGCGCCCTGGACGAGGAAGGCGGTCGCAATGGGAAGGTCGAGGGTGTGGCGGACGTACAGCTGCACCCCGGAGAGCACGATCGCGACCGCGCTGCCGTAGCAGAGGCTGGGCAGCGCCACCATCCACAGCAGCGGGGTGCGGAGGATCTGGGCGAGGGAGGGCAGCAGGTGCGGCCGCTCCTCCTGCCGGCGGGTCGGCTCCTCGTGCGCGCCGAGCGCCATCACCACGATCGCGGCCACGGCGATCACGGCGTACAGCACCGCAGTGCGGGAGAAGCCGCCCACCTCCTCCTCCGAGCCGAGCAGCGAGGTGGTCAGGACCGGGGTGAGGGCGAGCGAGATGACCATCGCCACCAGCTGGAACCCCTGGCGCAGCACGTTCGCCAGCGCGCGGCGCCGCTCCTCGGGGAACAGCTCGGGCAGCAGGGCGCCGTAGTTGGCGTTCAGCATCGAGTCGAAGAGCTCCGACAGGATCGCGAAGAGCGCGAACCAGGCCACCAGCTCCGGCCCGTCCAGGGAGCCCGGCGGGCTGAACAGGGCGATCATCGAGGCGGCGAGCAGGGGCGCGCCGAGCAGGAGCCAGGGCCGGCGCCTGCCGAGTCGGGTGCGGGTGCGGTCCGAGAGGTGGCCGAGGACAGGGTTGTCGATCGCGTCGATCACGGCGTAGACCGCCATCACGGCGGCGTAGGCGCGCACGTCCATGCCGAGGATGTCGACGTAGAGCAGCACGATCGAGCCGCGGATCAGGTTGATCGGGATCGAGGTGCCGAACATCCCCAGCGCGTAGCGCCAGGCGGGGGTGCGCACCGGGACGGGCGCGGGGAGCGGGACGTCCGACGACGCTGCGGCCACGACGGTCTCCTCGGCTTCGGGGCGATGCTGCCCCACTCTAGACCGGCACCCGCTCCCCCCGCCCCGGCCGACCTCCTGCTCAGAGGATCAGGAACAGGGCTCCGGCCATGACGAACCCGATCACGGACTCGAGGGTCTGCTGCACGGTCCAGGTGCGCAGCGTCGTGGCCACGTCCATGTTCAGCAGCCGGCCGACGAGCCAGAAGCCGGAGTCGTTCACGTGCGAGGCGAAGACGGAGCCCGCGGCGGTCGCGACGGTGATCGCGGCGATCTGTCCGGCCGAGTAGCCGGCCGCCTCCACCGCCGGCGCCATCAGGCCGGCGGCGGTGACGAGGGCGACGGTCGCGGAGCCCTGCGCGACGCGCATCACCACGGCGATGACGTAGGCGGCGAGGATCAGCGGAAGGCCCAGGTCGCTGAGCACGCCGGAGAGCGCGTCACCGATGCCCGAGGAACGCAGCACGCCGCCGAACATGCCGCCCGCGCCGGTGATCAGCACGACGGAGCAGATCGGGCCGAGCGAGGAGTCGACGATCTTCTCGAGCGCGGAGCCGTTCTCGCCGCGGCGGGAGCCGAGCACGAGGAGCGCGACGAGCACGGAGATCAGCAGTGCGACGGCGGAGGAGCCGATGGTGGTGAGCACGCCGTACCAGACGGCGCTCTCGTCCACCGCGCCGGCGGCGCGCAGGAAGTCGAGGCCGGTGTTGAGGAAGATCAGCGCCATCGGCAGCAGCAGCACCGCGATGACGGTGCCGACCTTGGGCGGGTTCGCGACCGGCTCGCCGTCGCCGCCGCCGAAGATGCCGCCCATGGTCTCCAGGGTGGAGGGGAACTTCCTGGCGGTCACGCGGCCCCACAGCACACCGGTGAGGTAGAAGGTGGGGATCACGCAGACCAGGCCGATCAGCAGCACGATGCCGAGGTTCGCGCCGTACAGCTCCGTCGCGGTGACGGGTCCGGGGTGCGGCGGGACGAAGACGTGCATCGCGGAGAAGGCGACGGCCGAGGGCATGGCGTAGAGCAGCACGGGGCCGCCGAGCCGTGCGGCGACCGCGAAGACGATCGGGAGCATGACCACGAGCCCCGCGTCGAAGAACATGGGGAAGCCCATGAGCAGCGAGGCGACGCCGAGGGCGAGCGGTGCCCGCTTCTCGCCGAACATGCGGATCATCGTCTCCGCCAGCACGGTCGCGCCGCCGGAGTGCTCGATGAGCTTGCCGAGCATCGCGCCGAGGCCGACGAGCAGGGCGACGCTGGCGAGGGTGTCGCCGAAGCCGTCCAGCATCACGTCCACGATCGAACCGGAGGGGATGCCGGTCGCGAACGCCGTCAGCAAGCTGACCAGGATCAGAGTGAGGAAGGCGTGGAGCTTGAACCGGATGACGAGGACGAGGATGAGCGCGATGGCGCCGGCTGCGATCGCGAGCAGCGGCGCGGCCCCGAGCGTCTGGGACCAGCCTTCGATCTCCATGAGGTTCTCCTTGGGGAAGGGACGGAGGGACGCCGCGCGGCGCGGGGTCCTGGGAATGCGGTCGGGCTGCGGGCCGGCGCCGACGCCGGGCGGGGCAGCCGCCGCCAGCTCATCCTGTCAGACAGGTCGTGGCTGCGCCCGGGGCCGGTCGTCCCTCGGGACGCAGGGAACCGGACATGCGGAAGGCCCCGGCTCATCGAGTGAACCGGGGCCTTCCCTGCGGTGTCCGAGGGGGGACTTGAACCCCCACGCCCTAAAGCGGGCACTAGCACCTCAAGCTAGCGCGTCTACCAATTCCGCCACCCGGACAGGTGCGTCGTGCTGACTTGAGTACACTAGCACGGCGCGAACCCCGCTCAGCACCAGAAAGCGCCTCTGTCAGGGTTAACGTGAAGACAATCACGCCGGGGCGGCCACGCGACCCCGCTCCATCACGGCGTGCAGGACGGCCAGGACGAGCTCGATCCGCACCTCGAGGCCGGCCGGCGCCGGGACCGGCAGGCGATCGGCGAGGTCCTGGAGCGCGGCGGCGGCCAGCACGACCATGGTCGGATCGGGATCGAGGGGGTGCGACGCCTTCCAGCTCCCCATCTCCTCGAGGAGCGCGGCGAGCTGGGCGGCGGCGTCCTGCCGGCCGGGCGTGAGCAGATCGGCGCGGGCGCGGGTGGCCAGGGCAGTGCAACGGCGCAGCGCGGCCGTCGAGAGGTCCGCGGGGATCGACGTCGCGGTCACGGCATCCGGGGAGGGGATCACCTGCCGTGCGACCTCCACCCCCTCGGCATCCTGTGCCGTCGCGCCGTCGCTCAGACCGTCCTTCGCCAGCTTCATGCCACCCGTCCCCTCCCGCTCGCTTCGGGGCCCGGGCGGGTCCCTGCGACACGCGTCACTTTACCCCGTCTTTACCTGAGGGGACAAGGGCGGTCCGGAGATCGCTCAGCGCCCGGCGCTCCCCGGCGCCGTGCGAGCTCGTCCCGGGCGGCGGCGAGCATCGTCGCGACCGGGGCGGCGGGGACGTGCAGCATCGAGCGCACCTGCATGTCGGCCTGGTGGGCGAGCATCTCGAGGCCATCGGCGACCTCTCCCCCGGCCTGCTGCACGACGGCGGCGACGGGAGCGGGCCACGGGTCGTAGAGCACGTCGAGCAGCACCCGCGGCGGCGTGATCCCGGCCTCGCCGCGGGCCTCCCAGGCGGCGGCGACGGCACGGGCGCCCTCGACCGCGAGGGCGCTGACGACCGCGTCCGCCCGGAGCACCTCGTGGTGCGAGGACCAGGGGATCTCGACCGCCTCGGCACCGGCCTCCTCGGCGAAGCGGTGCAGCGGCGCGAGCTTCTCGGCGCTGCGGGCAGTGAGCAGGACGGTGGTGGCGCCGAGGTCGAGCAGCGCCGCGAGCGCGCTGAGCGCGGTCGCCCCCGAGCCCACCACGCCGCCCGTGGCCACGGACTGCGCGCCGTGGTCGCGCAGGGTCGAGGCGATCCCGTGCACATCGTGGTTCTCGGCCCGCCAGGTGCCGCAGGGGCGGCGCAGCAGGGTGTTGGCCACGCCGAGCCGCCGGGAGACCTCGTCGTGCTCGGCGGCGAGGGCGAAGGCCTCGGGCTTGCCGGGCATGGTGACCGAGAGGCCCTCGAGCTCGCGCCCGGGCCCGTCGGCGAGGAATGCGGGCAGCTCCCCGGCCCCGACCTCGAAGCGCTCGTAGCGGGCGTCGTCCACGCCGAGCGCCCGGTATGCGGCGGCATGCAGCACCGGGGAGAGCGAATGGCCGACGGGAGACCCGATCACCGCGAAGCGGCGCAGCGGTGCCGCGGAGGTCATCCCTTCGACGCCGCCCATGCCTGCCACTCCTTGACGTTCTCCTCGTGCTCGGCCCAGGTGGCCGCGAACTTGGTCTCGCCGGTGTCCGTGTTGACGGCGACGAAGTAGAGCCAGTCCCCCTCGGGCGGGTCCGCTGCCGCATCGAGCGCCTGGGGGCCGGGCGCGGCGATCGGCCCGGGCGGCAGGCCGTCCTTGAGGTAGGTGTTGTAGGGGCTGTCGGTGGCGCGCTCCGCATCGGTGGTGCCGACGCTCGCGGACTTCCCCGTCACGTAGTGCACGGTCGAGTCGAACTGGAGCTTCATCGGCGAGCCCTTCGCCTCGCCGGTGCCCTCGAGGCGGTTGTGGATCGTGCGCACGACCTTCCCGTAGTCCTCCGGATTGCGCACCTCCATCTCTGCGAGGGAGGCGTAGGTCAGGGTGGTGTGCCACTGATCCTTCGGGATCTCGCGCTCCGTGAGCTGCTCCTCCATCCGGCCCCACATCATCTCGATGACGTCCTCGGCGGTGTGCTCCTCGAGGATGTCGTAGCGGCCCGGCCAGAGGTAGCCCTCGAGGGTGCCGGCCTTGTTCTTGGGGATGCCGTAGGAGGTGTAGTCCTTCGCGGCGGCCTCGAACTCCTCCACCGGGATGCCGGTCTCCTCGGAGAGCAGCGCCCAGATCTGAGTGAGGCGCAGGCCCTCGGGGACGATCACGCGGTGCCCGGCGAGGTTCTCCGGGTCCATCAGCATGGTCAGCGCGTCGGCGGAGGTCATCTCCTGCTTCAGCCGGTACACGCCCGGCTCGATCTTCGAGGCGTCCTGGGTGGAGGAGAACAGCGTGACGAACGGCGCGGACGTCTTGATGACGCCCTCCTCGACAAGGGTCGCGGCGATGTCCGTGCCGGTATCGCCCTCGCCGACCTCGACGAGCGCCTCCCCGCTGCCGGGCCCCTCGAACTCGGGGGACTCGTCCTCGACGCTGACGTTCGCGGCGACCCACCGGTACCCCTGGAAGCCGCCGACGGCGAGGGCGCCGACCACGGCGAGGACGAGCAGCACGGGCAGCAGCGAGCGGAAGACCCCGCCGCGTCGGCGGCGCGGCTCTCCGCGGTGTCCGCCGCGGCGGGGACGAGGAGCGCCCGACCCGCCGTCCTCGGAGTTCTGCGCCTCGGCGAGGTCGTCGAAGGAGTGGTGCTCGTCCTTCATCAGCTGTCCTCCTCGGTCGGGTCCTGCGAGGTCGCGCCCGGGGGCTTCTCGACGAGCTCGCCGCCGCGCCGCCCGGTGGACCTCTCGAGGTCCAGGGCCTGCTGGAGGATCATCACGGCGGCGACCTGGTCCACGACCTGGCGATGGCGACGCCCCTTGCGGCCGGAGCTGTGCAGCGCCCTGTGCGCGGACACGGTGGTCAGCCGCTCGTCGATCAGGCGGACCTCGATCTGCCGTGAGGCCGCGACCAGCAGCGTCACGAGCTCCGCGGCGAAGACGCGCGCCTTCGTCGCGGCTGCGCCCTCGGTCCCGTCCAGGGACCTCGGGAGCCCGACCATGATGACATGGGCGTCGAGCTCGAGAGCCTCCTGGACGACCCGGCGCGCCGCCGTGTCGCGCTCTAGGGTCTCGACCGGTGTGGCGATGAGCCCGTCGAGATCGCTGCGGGCGAGCCCGACGCGGACGTCTCCGACGTCCACGCCGAGCCTCACACCGCGCGGGAGGCCCGTCGGCGCCTCGGCGTCGACCGGGCCGCTCATGCGGTCCGGGCCTCCTCGATCGCGCCGCGCACCGCGCCGAGCGCCTCGGCGATGCGGGCAGGCTCGCCTCCGCCGCCCTGGGCCAGGTCGGGCTTG
>NZ_KV788834.1:0-3088 GCF_001807385.1 Brachybacterium sp. HMSC06H03
GCGCGCCCCGCCGCGGCCGGCACCTGCCCGCCGTCCTCACCGACGAGCAGGCCGGCGCGCTCCTCGACGGGATCGTCACCGAGCCCGCTCCGAGGAGGAGCGACGCCCCGGCACCGGGCGCCGACGCGGACTCCGAGGACGCCGCCCCGGCACGAGGCGGCACCCCGACGCCGGGCGACACGGCTGGGGAGGGCACCGCCGCAGGCGGAGCGCCCGCCGAGGAGCGGTCCCAGGTCGATCCCGTCCAGCGCGCGGTGCAGCTGCGCGACGCCGCCGTGCTCGAGCTGCTCTACTCCTCCGGCCTGCGCGTCTCCGAGCTCGTGGCCCTCGACCTGGGCGGGATCGACATGGCCCAGGGCACCGTCCGCGTGCGCGGCAAGGGCGACAAGGAGCGGATCGTCCCCGTCGGCGTCCCCGCCCTGGAGGCGCTGCGCCGCTGGGAGACGGAGGGCAGGCCGGTGCTCGCCGGAGCGACCGCCGCCGGTCGAGGCACGGCACAGGCCCCGGGGAACGGTCGGGCCGGGACCTCCGCGGCGCGCCGAGCGAAGGCGCCGGGGCGGGCGCTCTTCCTCGGGGTTCGGGGCGGGAGGCTCGGGGACCGCGCCGTGCGCACCCTCGTGGACCGCTACGCGGCCCGCGCCGGGATCGCCCGCCACGTCACCCCGCACACCCTGCGGCACAGCGCGGCCACCCACCTCGTCGAGGGCGGCGCGGACCTCCGCAGCGTCCAGGACTTCCTCGGGCACTCCTCGCTCGCCACCACGCAGATCTACACCCATGTCAGCGCAGAACGCCTGCGCAGCACCGTCGAGCAGGCGCATCCGCGCGCCTGATCCTGGGCAGACGCGCCGCGCCCGCGCCCGTCGCGCCGGGCTCGCCACCATCGCCGACGGTCCTGGGCACTGGAGCCCCAGCGGCCCCCCGCGGTCCCGACGGTCCCGGGCCCTGCAGCCCCGGCGGCTCCGGGCAGGTCAGGCCAGGGCGACCGCCCGCGCGCCGTGACGTGCGACCTGCGCCCCGACCGGGGCGAAGATCCGGGGCGAGACGCTCGTCCCTGCCGCAGGCCCTGCCTCTGCCCCTGATCCCGACCCCGCCGCCGTCCCCGCAGGCCCTGCCCCGACGTCGCGGGAAGCCCCCGGCCCGACCGCTCCCGCGCCGCCCCCGGAGGCGCCGTGCGCCCAGGGCAGCAGGACGCTCGGTCCGCGCCCGCCGAGCAGCAGCAGCGGATCGACGTACAGCTCGCCCCGTCGAGCGCCCAGATGCAGACAGTCCCGACCAGCGCAGTGGGAGGCGGGCGAGGTGCCCTCGAGGGTGCCGAGCACCTGACCGGCCCCGATCGGGTCCCCGGCGCTCACCGCCCCGTTGACCGGCTCGTAGGTCGAGATCAGCCCGTCGGCATGCGCCACCGAGACGACGCCGCGCCCGGCGACCGACCCGCTGAACCGCACGGTCCCGCCCTCGACCGCCCGGACCTCCGCACCGCCCGGGACCGCGATGTCGATCCCGCGATGACCGGGGCCGTAGGGCGTCGCCGGCGCGTCGAAGGGCGCGATCACCTCGTGCGGCGGCGGCACCGGCCACTGCCAGCGCGGACCGTCAGGCCGCGCCGCGGCGGACGGCATCACGGCCAGCGGCAGGAGCAGCACCAGCAGCGCGAGCACCCGCGCCGCCGGGGAGGCGGGCGGGGAAGAGGGCGGAGGCGCCGACGAGGGGATCATGTCGGCATCGTCCGCGCCCCGCCGCGGCTCGGCGAGCCCCGCCCGGCGGTGGTGGACCCGCGGGGTCTGTGGAGGAGGAGTCGCACGAGGACCCGGCGAGGACTCGCCGGGACGGAGGCGACCCACGGGGCCCGGCGAGGATTCGCCGGGACGGGGGTGACGCAGGACGCGCGCGAGGAGGCGGCGGCGTCCGATAGACTCCACTCAGCATCCGGTCCGTCCGGATGACTTCGCGTGCCCACCAGGGCTCGTCGGCCATCGGTCCTTCCCGTCCCCGCCCCGTGCGGAGGCAGGTGCAGGGCGGCCGGCACCCGGGCACCAGGCCCCGCACCGACCGGTGGCGGGGGAACAACCGAGAAAGCAGGTCCTGCGCGATGACCGCGGACGCCTTCGGGCGCGCCGTGCGAGCCCAGGACCGGAGAACAGAGGACACCATCATGGCAGTCGTCACCATGCGCCAGCTCCTGGAGAGCGGCGTCCACTTCGGTCACCAGACCCGTCGTTGGAACCCGAAGGTCCGTCGCTTCATCTTCACCGAGCGCAACGGCATCTACATCGTCGACCTCATGCAGACCCTGTCGTACATCGACAAGGCCTACGACTTCGTCAAGCAGACCGTCGCCCACGGCGGCACCATCCTGTTCGTCGGCACCAAGAAGCAGGCGCAGGAGTCCGTGCAGGAGCAGGCCACCCGCGTGGGCATGCCCTACGTGAACCAGCGCTGGCTGGGCGGCATGCTCACCAACCTGCAGACCGTCTCCGCGCGCGTGAACCGCCTCAAGGAGCTCGAGCAGATCGACTTCGACGATGTGGCCTCCTCCGGCCGCACCAAGAAGGAGCTGCTGATGATGCGCCGCGAGAAGGACAAGCTCGAGAAGACCCTCGGCGGCATCCGCGACATGGGCAAGGCCCCCTCCGCCCTCTGGGTCGTGGACACCAACAAGGAGCACCTCGCCGTCGACGAGGCGCAGAAGCTCAACATCCCCGTCGTCGCGATCCTGGACACCAACTGCGATCCCGACGAGATCACCTACCCGATCCCGGGCAACGACGACGCGATCCGCTCCGTCACGCTGCTGACCCGCGTGGTCGCCGACGCGGTCGCCGCCGGCCTCCAGGAGCGTCACGCCAAGTCCACCGGCGGCGAGAAGAACGTCTCCGCCGTGGACGCCGAGCCGCTGGCCGAGTGGGAGCAGGAGCTGCTCAAGCAGTCCGAGGTCCAGTCCCAGGACGCTCCCGCCGAGGAGTCCGTCGCCGCCGCGGAGAAGCCTGCCGAGGAGGCCCCCGCCGCGGAGTCCTCCGAGGAGACCTCCACCGAGGCCCCCGCCGCCGAGTGATCCGCGGGCCCGGGACCGACACGTCGGTCCCGG
>NZ_KV788835.1:0-1725 GCF_001807385.1 Brachybacterium sp. HMSC06H03
CGGCCCGGGGCATCTGCCCCGGGCCGCCCCCGTTCTCCTTGTCGCGGGAGGTCCTCAGCCCTCCTCGCCCGGCAGACAGGACTTCAGCGGGTCCTGCTCGATCTCCGGCGCGTCCGTGGGGGTGGCCTCCTCGGTGGGCGCAGAGGTCGACGCGCTCGAGGTCTCCTCCTCGGTGGTGGTCTCCTCCTCGGTGGTCTCCTCCATGGTGGCCGCCTCGGAGGTCGGCTTCTCGGTGGTGGCGGTGTCCTCTTCCGGCGGGGCGCCGGTCTCCGCGGGCTCGGTCGAGCCGGGCTCGGTCTCGCCCTGCACCGATTCCGGCGGGTCGTTCTTCATCGAATCCTGGATGGAGGCGTCGACCCACTCCTCGAGGTATTCCCAGTCCGGGTTCCCGGAGAAGGTGACGTCCTGCGTGATCGGGTACGAGGTGAAGCCGCCGTCCTTGATGCGCAGCGCGAGCTCCACGAAGGCGTCGACGTCGCCGACGGGGATGTCGGTCTGGATGTTCTCCTCGGTCGCGGTCACCAGGCGCGGGATCGACAGGGCGAGGGAGGGGGGGTCCGCCTCCTCGCTCACGGCGCGCACGATGCGCTGCTGGCGGCACATGCGGTTGAAGTCGTCGGAGCCCTCGCGGGAGCGGGCATACCACAGCGCGTGGTAGCCGTCGAGCTTCTGCTCGCCGGGCTCGATGTAGCCCTCGACCTCGCTCGCGCCGCCGCCTATCGGGATCCGCCGCTCGACGACGAGGTCCACGCCTCCCAGGGCGTTGACGAGGTCCTCGAAGCCCTTGAGGTTCACCATCGCGTAGTAGTCGGTGGAGATCCCGAGGGTCTCCTCGACGGCCCAGCGGGTCGCGGTCAGGCCCGGCTCGGGATCGCCCGGGAACAGGTCCTTGTTCTCCTCGGCCCACGCCCACACGGCGTTGATGAGGTTCTCGTTCTTCCCGTAGTAGTCGAAGCCGTCGGGGAACTCCTCCGCGGCGACCGTCCCCTCGGGGAACTCGACGTTCTCGAGGTTGCGGGGGATGGAGAACAGGGCGGTCTGGCCGGTCTTCGTGTCGATCGAGGCGACCATGATGGTGTCCGGCCGGGTGCCGGTGCGGTCGGCGCCGGCGTCCTGGCCCAGGAGCATGATGTTCAGGCGCGGGGTGTCCGCCCACGGGTCCGGGCCCTCGGCGAGGCCGTCGCCGTCGCCGCCGAACACGCTCGTGGAGCCGAACAGGCCCTGCAGCGCCCAGAGCGACTGCACGCCGCGGCCGAAGGGCACCGCGACCGCGATGACCATCACGGCCGCCAGGGCGAGCGCGAGATACCGCTTGGCGCCCTGGAGCCGCTCCTTGGTGGTCTGGGCGAGGTTCGCCAGCACGATCTGCAGGCACCACACGAGGCCGACGACGACCACCACGACGAGCGCGCCGATCAGCACGCCGCGGTGGGTGCCCAGCGTCGCCGCGATCCGCAGCGGGTCTCCGATCACGAGGATCGCCGCGATCGTCGCGACCGCGAGGAGGAGCACGGCGAGCATGATCACGCCGATCTGCCGCATCCGCGTGGTGACGAGGCCGGAGCCGGGCAGGGCGGAGGTCAGCACGGTCCAGCCGGCGACCTTCGCGAGGGAGCCGTCGTCCGACGAGGGACGGTCGCCGCCCGAGCGCGAGTCGCCGGAGCCGCCGGAACCGCTGCGGCCTCCGCCGGAGGCCTCTCCGCCCCGACCGGCGCCCTGGCCGCC
>NZ_KV788836.1:0-2685 GCF_001807385.1 Brachybacterium sp. HMSC06H03
CGACGCCGGGCCGCCCCGAACCCGCCGCATCGGCCTCCCCCGCGCGCAGCGAGCTGCCGACGCCATCGGTCGGCCCGTCGCCCTCCGTCGGCCCGCCGACGACGTCCAGGACCGCGACCGCTCCCGCCGCCGGCGCGTCCATTGACCGACGCGCGCTGACCGGCGCGCTGCTGGGCCTCGGCTCCGTGCTCGGGGCGACCGCGCTCGGCGGCTCCCTGGACCGCTCCCAGGGCTCGATCCCCGACGCCTCCGGCACCGCGAGCGCCGCCGCGGTGACGCCCACCGGGGAGACCACCACGATCTCGGTGTCCATGGCCGAGATGCGGTTCACGCCCGACCGGCTCGAGGTCCCCGCCGGGAACACCCTGGTCATCGAGCTGAGCAACGACGATCCGCACGACGTGCACGACCTCGTGCTCGCCACCGGCGCGACCTCGGGGCGCCTGCAGCCGGGCGAGTCGACGGTCCTCGACGGCGGCGTGGTCGCCCATGACATGGAGGGATGGTGCTCGATCGTCGGCCATCGCGCGATGGGCATGACGCTGAGCATCGTCGCGACCGGTGCCGCGGCGGGCACGGCCGCCGACGGGGGCGCCGTGGCCGCGGGGTCCGGGGCCGACGAGCTCGCCCGCGTGGGCGCCGACATGATGGCCGCCCCCGGACCGGACATCGCCGTGCGCGACGCCCGCCTCCCTGCCGCGACCGGTCCGCAGCAGCGGGTCACCCTGGAGATCGTCGAGGTCGCCGCCGAGATCGCACCGGGCGTGACCATGGACGCGATGACCTACGGCGGCACCGTCGTCGGGCCGGTGCTGCGCTCCGAGCTCGGGGCGCACCTGACCGTCGACCTGGTCAATCACGGGTCGATGGGGCACTCCCTCGACCTGCACGCTGGCCGCGTCTCCCCCGACCAGGCGATGCGCACGATCCCGCCGGGCGAGCAGCTGGAGTACGCGATCACCACCGACCATGCCGGGATCTGGCTCTACCACTGCTCGACCATGCCGATGTCGGTGCAC
The DNA here is from genome assembly GCF_001807385.1 of Brachybacterium sp. HMSC06H03. Taxonomy (NCBI): domain Bacteria; kingdom Bacillati; phylum Actinomycetota; class Actinomycetes; order Micrococcales; family Dermabacteraceae; genus Brachybacterium; species Brachybacterium sp. HMSC06H03. Next base: position 1,020 of record NZ_KV788836.1, read on the forward strand.
CTGTCCGCCGGGATGGTCGGCGCGCTCGTGGTTCCGCCGCCGGAGCTCGCGCCCGTCGAGCGGGAGTACGTGCTGGTGCAGTCGGAGCACTATCTCGTGCCAGTCGGCGCCCCCGGCTCCGAGTCGACGACGCACGAGGGCGCCCTGCCGGTGAGCCCCGTGAAGATCGCCGCTGAGCGCCCCGACCTCACGGTCTTCAACGGCCATGCCACCCAGTACGTCCGCTCCCCGCTCGAGGCTCGGGTGGGCGAGCGGGTGCGGCTGTGGGTGCTCGCCGCAGGCCCGTCGCGAGGGATCTCCTTCCACGTCGTCGGCGGGGTGTTCGACACCGTCTTCAAGGAGGGCGCCTATCTGCTGCGTCCCGAGGACGGCGAGGGCGGCGGGGCGCAGGCGCTCGATCTCGCCGCGGCCCAGGGCGGGTTCGTGGAGCTGGTCTTCGACGAGCCCGGCACCTACACCGCCGTGAACCACTCCTTCGTGGAGATGGAGCGAGGCGCGCGCGCCCTGATCCGCGTCACGGCCTGAGCATTCCCGCGGGGCGTGCACGGCCTGTGGCCGGAGATCGCCCGTGCGCTGCCCGACGCCCGCCCCCTCGGAGAGTCGGCGGTGCTCGGAGCACGCGGGGCCGCGGGATACCGTCGGCCCCATGAACGCACCGCCGCCCTCCTCCGGCCTGCACCACCTCGAGCTCTGGACCGCGGACCCCGCCGCCTCGGAGCCGGCCTGGCGCCGGCTGATGTCGGGGGAGGGTCCGGGCACGGTCGGCGGGAGCTGTTCGCGGAGCGCCGACCCGCATGCGAGCGGTGAGGACCACACCGCCTGGTATGCGGAGGATGCTGCCGGCATCGAGGTCGAGCTGGTCGCCGGCCCCTGACCGCCGCGGCTGGCCCCTGCGGCGCGCGGCCCGCGCGCCGGCCTGCTCAGAGCTTGGTCAGCGGGGCGTAGCGCAGCAGCAGGCGCTTGCGGCCGTGGGGATCGCGGAACTGGACCTCGACCTGCGTCTTGTCGCCCTGCCCGGAGAGCTCCGCGACCGTGCCCATCCCGAAGGAGTCGTGGGTGACGCGGTCGCCGACGGCGAGCTGCGGGAGCTTGTCGGTGGGCGTGGCGGTGCGGCCGGAGCCGAAGCTGGGACGCTTCACGTCGGCGCGGCCGCCGCCGACCCCGCCGCTGAAGGATGGCCCCCGGCCCCCGCCGCGACCGCCGCCGAAGCCGGAGCCGCCGGAGAAGCCACCGCCGCCGAACCCGGCACCGCCGAGGGTGGAGCCGGCGCGCGCCACGTCCAGGACCTCCTCCGGCACCTCGTCGAGGAACCGGCTGGCGGGCATGTACTGGGACTGGCCCCACATCGAGCGCATCTGGGCGCGGGTGAGGTAGAGCTTCTCGCGGGCGCGGGTGATGCCCACATAGGCCAGTCGCCGCTCCTCCTCGAGCTCGTCGGGATCCTGGAGCGTGCGGCTGTGGGGGAAGGTGCCGTCCTCCATGCCGGTGAGGAACACGACCGGGAACTCGAGGCCCTTTGCCGTGTGCAGGGTCATGAGGGTGACGAACTGGTCCTCCTCCCCCGGCAGCTGATCCGCGTCCGCGACGAGGGAGACCTTCTCCAGGAATCGATCCACGAGGCTCGCCTCGGGATCGTCCGGCGCGGTCAGCGCCGCGTCCGGGGCGA
>NZ_KV788837.1:0-17916 GCF_001807385.1 Brachybacterium sp. HMSC06H03
AGTCCGCGCGGAGGGGCGCCGGCGGGGGAGTCGGAGGGCGGGAGGGGAAGGCGGTTCTGTGTCATCTCGGGCACCTCACTTGATCCCGCTGAAGCCGATGGAGTTCACGATCTTCTTCGCGAACAGGGCGAAGAGGATCAGCATGGGCGCGGCCGCGACGAGGGTCGCCGCCATCAGCCCGGACCAGTCCGGGCCCGTGCCCGGGGCCTGGGCGCGGAAGACCCCGAGCGCGACGGTGAGCACGCGGGACTGGTCGGTGTAGGAGACCATCAGCGACCAGAAGTACTCGTTCCAGGCCGTCATGTAGGTCAGCAGCGCCAGCGTCGCCAGCGGCGCCGAGGAGATCGGCAGGATGAGGGTGAAGAACACCCTCGCCTTGCTCGCCCCGTCGATCAGCGCGGCCTCCTCGACCTCGCGCGAGATGTTGTTGAAGAACTGGCGCAGGAAGAAGATCGCGAAGCTCGAGATGAACAGGGTGGGGAGCATGATCCCCAGCAGCGTGTCCACCAGCCCCAGGTTCTTGATCAGGATGAAGTTGGGCAGCAGGGTGAAGATCTGCGGGATCATCAGCGAGCCCAGGAAGATCAGGAACACGGTGTCCCGGCCGCGCCAGCGCAGGCGCGAGAAGGCGTAGGCGGCCATCGCGCAGGAGAAGGTCTGGACCACGGTGATCGTGGTCGCGACGATCACCGAGTTCAGCAGGTAGCGCCAGAAGGTGATCGAGGCGCCGGACCCGCCCTGCGAGATCGCGGTCTCGACGTCCTGCAGGCCGAAGACGCGCTCGAAGCCGCCCGTGTTCAGGCCGACGGGCAGGAGGCTGCCCGGGTCGGTGGCCAGGGCGTTGTTGCTGGACAGTGCCGTGCGCAGCATCCAGTAGAAGGGGAACAGGGTGATCAGCAGGAAGATCACCATCACGGCCCAGGCCGCGATCCTCCCCCAGGGGATGCCGCGGCGGTGCCGGGGAGCGGGACGGTCGGCGTCGGTGCGCGGCGCGCTGTCGGGCCGCTGCGTGGTCGTGGTCATCGCGCTGTCCTCTCAGTCCAGGTCCGACTGGCCGGCACGGCTCATCCGGTACTGCGCGAAGGTGATCACCGTGAGGATCACCAGCAGCGCCACGGACAGCGCCGAGGCGTAGCCGAACTCGTACTGGGCGAAGGCGTTCTCGTAGATGTACATCTGCAGCACCTTGGAGGCGTCGGCGGGACCGCCCTGGGTGGTCACCGAGATGGTGTCGAACACCTGGAAGGAGCCGATGATCGTCATGATCAGCACCAGCGCCAGGATCGGGCGCAGCAGCGGCAGGGTGATGCGGCGGAACATCGCGATCTCCCCGGCGCCCTCGGTGCGCGCGGCCTCGTAGAGGTGGGCGGGGATCGACTGCAGGCCCGCGAAGAGCAGCAGCGCCGTGTAGCCCATGTGCCGCCACACGTTCACCAGCGCGACCGTCGGGATCACCCAGGTCTCGCTCGCCCAGAAGGCGATCGGGTCGAAGCCGATCCACTGCAGGAGGATGTTGAAGATGCCCAGCTGGGTGTCCAGGATCCACAGGAACACGATCGCGGCGACCACGTTCGAGACCAGATAGGGCGCCAGCACCAGCGAGCGCAGCACGGTGGACTGGGTCAGGCGCTGCATGAGCACTGCGATGACGAGCGCGACGACCGTCTGCACGCCGATGTTGAGGACGACGTACAGCACCGTCACCTTCAGCGAGTTCCAGAAGACGGGGTCGGCCAGGAGTCGGCGATAGTTCTCGAGCCCGACCCAGGTGGGCGGGGTGAGGGTCGTGTACTCCGTGAAGGAGTAGTACAGGCCGGTCAGCAGCGGCCAGACGAGGAACACCAGCAGGCCGACCGAGGCGGGCGCGATGAACAGCAGCGCGAGCTTCGTGTCGTCCTTCCGGCGGCGCCTCGTCGGGGCCGACCGCGTCGACGTCGTCGCGGTGGACATGGGTGCCTTCTTCCGTGGTGGTGAGGGACGGGTCAGCGGGACGCGCCGGCGGCGCTCTCGCGGGTCAGGGACAGCAGCAGGCCCTGCTCGGGGTCGAGCAGGGGAGCGGCGAGGCCGGCGACGGCCAGCGCCGCGCCGGGCAGCACCGCCCCGTCCGCCTCGAGCACGCGGGCGAGCCAGGGCGGGGGCGTGAGATGCGAGGGCGGGCCGCTGGGCAGCAGGGCGCGCACCCGGTAGGCGGCGGCGGGATCCAGGCCCGGCAGCACCAGGCGCGGGTGCTGGGCGGTGTCGGCGCGGCCGACGGCGCTCAGCGCGAACAGCGCCTCGCCCTGATCGGGGGAGACCACGCCCTGCAGCCACAGGGGGCTCTCGCCGCGGTCGGCGCGCACGAGATCGCCCGTGAACAGCAGCTCGCGGCGCTCCTTGTAGAGCGTGATCCAGGCGGTGAGCTCGGCGAGCTCCTCCTCGCTCGCGGCGGCGAGGTCCCATTCGATGCCGAGGTGGCCCATCAGTGCCGAGTGGGCGCGGAAGCCGAGGGTGTGCAGGCGCCCGGTGGTGTGGGAGCGGCCGGAGGCGATGTGGCTGCCCATGAGCTCCAGCGGGATCAGCTGCGAGGTCCAGCGGTGCATCTGCTGGCGCTCGAGCGGGTCGATGCAGTCCGAGACCCACACCCGGTCGGTGTGCTCGAGCACGCCGAGGTCCACACGCGCCCCGCCCGAGGCGCAGGCCTCGATCTCCAGGCCCGGGTGGGCCGCGCGCAGCTCGTCCATGAGGCGGTAGGCGGCGCGGGTCTGGTCATGCACGGCGGCCCGGCCCGTGGCGCGGGTCGCGGACTCCAGCAGGTCCCGGTTCTGGTCCCACTTGATGTAGCCGATCTCGTGGGCGCCGAGCAGGGCGAGCATCTGGTCGCGCACGTGCGCGTACGCCTCGGGGATCGACAGGTTCAGCACCTGCTGGTTCCGCGACCGCAGCGGCATCCGCTCAGGGGAGGGGGCCATGATCCACTCGGGATGCGCGCGGGCGACGTCGGAGTCCTCGCTGACCATCTCCGGCTCGAACCAGATCCCGAACTCCATGCCGTGCGCCCGCACGTGGTCGATCAGGGGGCCGAGCCCGTCCGGCCACGCCTCGGGCGAGACGACCCAGTCGCCGAGGCCGGAGGTGTCGTCCCGGCGGGAGCCGAACCACCCGTCGTCCAGCACGAAGCGCTCGACCCCGAGCGCGGCGGCGCGGTCGGCGAGGTCGGTGAGCCGCTCCAGGTCGTGGTCGAAGTAGACCGCCTCCCACACGTTCAGGGTGACGGGGCGGCGGGCGTCGACGTGATGGGGGCGCGAGCGGAGGTGGCGGTGGAAGCGGGCGGCGACCTGGTCCAGGCCGTCGCCGTAGGAGGCGTACAGCCACGGGCTCTCGTACGTCCCACCCTGCTCGAGGGCGACCTCGCCGGGCAGCAGCAGCTCGCCGCCGCCGAGCACGCGCTGGTCGGAGCTCGTGCGCTCGGCGAGGTGGCGGTGGTTGCCGGAGAAGGCGGTGTGCACCGCCCACACCTCGCCCTCGCGGAAGCCGAATCCGGGCCGTCCGGCGTGGAGGACGTGGGCGGAGTCCGCCCCGGTGCGGCCGCGTCGGTTCTCCCGCAGATGGGTGCCGACGGTGAAGGAGCGGCGCTGCGGGGTGCGCTCCTTCGTCCAGCGGCCCGCGAAGTCCAGCAGCTCGTCGGCCGTGGCGGGGACGGGGAGGGAGAGGGTGAGCTCGTCGAGGCGGTAGGGGCCGGTGCCGGCGTTCGTCAGGCGGGCGCGCAGGCGCAGCAGGCCCGTGGGCATCAGCTCGAGCTCGAGCAGGACCGCGAGGCCCTCCTCCGGGTCCTCGAGGTCGATCTCGACGTGCGCCGCGCCGGTCTCGGCGTGCGCGCCCGTCAGCGGTGCCCCGCCGATCCGCAGGCTGCGGGTGATCAGGCGCGGGGTCCAGCCGGAGCCGTCCGGGCGGGAGCCGGCCAGGCCCGGGCGGCCGAGCCAGCCGTCGGAGACCTGGGGGAGGAGGCCGACGCGCACCGGGACGTCCACGAGGTTCTGCGGGACCGGCGGGGTCGTCGCCTCGCACAGCGCATCCAGGCCCTCGGGCCCGAGCGTCCCGAGGCCACGGCCCCAGTGCGCGATCGCGGGGACGCGCCCGTCGGTGACGTCAAGCAGCACGGAGACCCCGCTCGCGGCGAGGTGGACGCGGTGGGCGGTCCCGGGGCGGGGCGAGGTCACCTCGCGGTCGGGTGCGGCGGGCTGCGGGGACATCGGCGACCTCCGGTCTGCGGCTCTCAGGGCTGTCGCGGACGGTCGCCGAGCGGCGGCGCGACAGCGCGACGGATTAACTATAATCATGAAAGTAATGCCCGTCGAGAGCTCTCCCACCGCCCGGGCCGACGGGGCCGGGCGTCCCCGCAGAGGTCGGCGGCGCCCGGCTATCGTGGAGGGTCGTGCGCGCCCCCGCGCGCTCCGCCCGCACCGTCGGACGCCGTCCTCGATCTCCGCGGGAGCATGATGCCCTCCACCACCACGACCACCGGGCCGCGACGACTGGACCGCGCGCTCGACCTCGTCGAGCGGGCCGGCAACCGGCTCCCGCACCCGCTGGTGCTCTTCGCAGGGCTCTTCCTGATCACGGCCCTGCTCACCACGCTCCTCGCGGCCACCGGCGCCGAGGTGCAGGTGCCCGGCGAGGAGGAGCCGCAGCCGGTGCGCTCCTTCTTCAGCGGCGAGGGGCTGACCTGGTTCACCACCACGCTGGGGGAGAACTACATCGGCTTCCCGCCGCTGGTGAACGTGCTGCCGATCGTGCTCGCCGTCGGCATCGCGGAGGGGTCCGGGCTGCTCAGCGCCGCGATCAGGCGCCTGTTCGGCTCCGCCCCGCGATGGCTGCTGCCGTATGTGGTCGCCCTCGTCGGCGTCAACGGCAACCTCATGTCCGACACCTCCTTCGTGGTGATCCCTCCGCTGGCCGCCCTCGTCTTCGCCGCCGCGGGCCGGCACCCGCTGGCTGGGATGATCGGGGGCTTCGCCGCCGTCGGCGCCTCCTTCTCCACCGCGATGATCCCCTCGCCGATCGACGCGAACTTCTCCGGCATCACCGCCTCGGTGATGGAGTCGCTGCCCGCCTCGCTCGGCGCCGCCCCGGTCACCGTGGTCTCGAACTACTGGATCAATCTCGCCTCCTCCCTCGTGCTGGTCGTGGCCTGCGGATTCCTGATCGACCGGGTGCTCGAGCCGCGGCTGGAGCGCGCCGGCGTGCCCCGCACCCTCGCCCCCGAGGAGGACGGCGCCGCCGCGGGCTCCGAGGCGAGCGCCGACGGCTCGATCAGCCCGCTGGAGCGGCGGGGGCTGCGCTGGGCGGCGGCCTCGCTGGTCGCGGTCGTCGTCCTGATCGCCGCGCTCGCGACGGTGCCCGGCTCGCCGTGGCAGAAGGAGGGCGGGGGACTGCTGCCCGACTCGCCCTTCATGGGATCGATCGTGTTCTACCTGGTGGTCGCCTTCTCCGTCACCGGCATCGTCTACGGCGCGATCGCCGGCACGGTCCGCTCCGGGGCCGACGTCGCCTCCCTCATGGGCCAGGGCCTGCGCTCGATGACCGGCTTCCTCGTGGTCGCCTTCGCTCTCGCCCAGTTCCTGGCCCTGTTCTCCTGGAGCGGGATCGGCACCTACCTCGCGGTGCACGGCGCCACGCTGCTGGAGCACGCCGACCTCGGCGGCCTCCCCGTGGTGCTCGGCTTCGTGGTGCTGTGCGCCCTGACGAACCTGCTGATCACCTCCGGCACCTCGATGTGGGGGCTGATGGCGGTGGTGTTCGTGCCGATGCTCGCCCTCAGCGGGCTGGAGCCCGCCTTCGTGCAGGCCGCCTTCCGCATCGGCGACTCCTCCACCCAGATCATCACGCCGCTGAGCCCCTATCTCATCGTGCTGCTGGGGATGGTGCGCCGCTACGAGCCCGGGGCCGGCCTCGGCACCCTCGTCGCGCGCCTGCTGCCCTTCACGCTCGTGTTCCTCACGGCCTGGACCGCGGTGCTGCTGGTGTTCTGGGGCCTTGACCTCCCCATCGGTCCGGGCAACGGCATCCGACTGGGCTGAGCGGCGGCGCGAGACGGCTCGGCGTCGCCGCGCCTGCGGCGATACCCTGTCGCCCACCCCGAGAAGGCCAGGAGCCCCGCATGATCTTCACCCAGTCCTCCAAGCTGCGCGACGTCTGCTACGAGATCCGCGGGCCGGTCCCCGCAGAGGCCGCCCGCATGGAGGCCGAGGGCCACAAGATCCTCAAGCTCAACATCGGCAACCCCGCACCCTTCGGCTTCGAGGCGCCCGACGAGATCCTCGTGGACATGATCCGGACCCTGCCCACCGCGCAGGGGTACTCGGAGTCCAAGGGCATCGTCTCCGCCCGTCGCGCGGTCGCGCAGTACTACCAGACCAAGGGCATGCCCGGCATGGGGCTGGACGACATCTACCTCGGCAACGGCGTCTCCGAGCTGATCCAGATGACCTGCCAGGCCCTCGTGGACGACGGCGACGAGGTGCTCGTCCCCGCCCCGGACTACCCGCTGTGGACCGCCTCGATCGCGCTCGCGGGCGGACGCGCCGTCCACTACCGCTGCGACGAGGAGCAGCAGTGGTGGCCCGACGTCTCCGACATCGCCGACAAGGTCACCCCGCGCACCAAGGCGATCGTGGTCATCAACCCCAACAACCCCACCGGCGCTGTCTATCCCGAGCACGTGCTGCGGGAGATCGTCGAGGTCGCCCGCAAGCACGGGCTGATGATCCTGGCCGACGAGATCTACGACAAGATCCTCTACGACGACGCGGTCCACACCCACATCGCGAAGCTCGCCCCGGACCTGCTGACCATCACCTTCAACGGGCTGTCCAAGGCGTACCGGGTGGCGGGCTTCCGCGCCGGCTGGATGGCGCTGTACGGGCCGAAGGAGCATGCGGCCAGCTTCATCGAGGGCCTCGACGTGCTCTCGAACATGCGCCTGTGCCCGAACGTCCCCGCCCAGCACGTGGTCGCCACCGCCCTGGGGGGCTACCAGAGCGTGAACGAGCTGCTGCTGCCCGGCGGCCGCCTGCGTGAGCAGCGGGACGTCGCCTACGAGGGCCTCAGCGCGATCGACGGCGTGAGCGTCGTGAAGGCCTCGGGGGCGCTGTACATGTTCCCGCGCATCGACCGCGAGATGTACCGCCTCGAGGATGACGAGCAGTTCGCCTACGACCTGCTGCGCTCGAAGAAGCTGCTGGTCAACCACGGCACCGGCTTCAACTACCCCGAGCCCGACCACCTGCGCCTGGTGACCCTCCCGCAGGCCGACGTGCTCGCCGACGCCGTGGACCGCATCGCCGACCACCTCGCCTCGATCCGCCGCTGAGGGCGCCCGGGTGCTCGGGCGAGGGTGAGCATCGCGACCCCCGAGGTCTCTTGGAATGATCGTTCCACTATAGTGGGGCGTGCCCGGTGCCGACAGCCCGGGCGAGGAACGACGACGAGCAGGCAGCGAGCAGGAGGGGGCATGGGACGACAGTCCGCCTTCGTGCGGGAGGACGCCGTGCGCTCCGCCCGCGACGTGTTCTGGAGCGAAGGGTACGAGGGCGCCTCCATGGCGAGCCTCCAGCGGGCCACCGGACTGAACGCCAGCAGCATCTACCACGCCTTCGGCTCCAAGCGCGGTCTGTTCGACGCCGCGATCGAGGACTACCTCGAGCGCGTCGTCCGCCTCGGGCTCGCCCCGCTGCGCGCGCCCGAGGTCGCCCCCGATGCTCTCGAGCGCTACTTCCTCGCGGCCCGCGCGCTGTTCGCGGACCCGTCCGGCCGCACCCGCCCCGACGGATGCCTGCTGGTGAACACCGCCTGCTCCGGGCTCGCCCGGGACGACGGGATCGCCGAGGCCGTGCGCGCCTATCGCGCCGAGCTGCTCGCCGCCTTTACCCGCGGCGCGCAGGCCCGACGCCCCGACCAGTCGCCGCAGGAGCGCGCGCAGCTCGTCGAGACCTGCGTCGCGCTGCTGATCAGCGCGCTGGTCATGACCCGGGTGGACCGGGACGCGGCCACCGCCGCGCTCGACTCCGCCCTCACCGCAATCCAGCATCAGGAGCACACACACCCATGAAGCCCCTCTACACCACCGAAGCCCTGGCCACCGGCGGCGGCCGCGACGGACACGTCGATGTCGCCGAGTCGGATCTCGCCTTCGACCTCGCCGTCCCGACCGCCATGGGCGGCAGCGGCTCCGGCGCCAACCCCGAGCAGCTCTTCGCCGCCGGGTACTCCGCCTGCTTCCACTCCGCCCTGCAGGCCGTCGCCCGGCAGCAGAAGGTCGCTATCGACGGCTCGAGCGTCGGCGCCCGCGTCACCATCGGCTCCGAGGAGTCCGGCGGCTTCTCGCTCGCCGTCGAGCTCGAGGTGGTCATCCCGGAGCTCGACCACGACACCGCCCAGTCGCTGGCCGACGCCGCGCACCAGGTGTGCCCGTACTCGAACGCCACCCGGGGCAACATCCCGGTGGTCGTCACCGTCACCGACGACTGACTGATCCGCGACCTGCCTGAAGGCATCGGGCAGGTGCGAGGAGCCCCGGCGGGATCGCTCCCGCCGGGGCTCCTCGTCATGCGGCATCCTTCTCAGGGGCGCAGCAGCACCTTGCCCTGTCGGCCGTCGGTCAGCGTGGCCGCCACGGCGTCGACGACCTCGCCCAGCGGGAAGGTGGCCGCGACCGGCAGGGTGACCTCGCCGGAGAGCAGGCCGGAGAAGATCTCGCCGATGAGCCGGCGCCGCACCTCCGGCGCCATCTCCGCCGAGACCCGGGAGCCCCAGAAGCCCTCGACCTTCAGATCACGGAAGATGATCGGGCCCGAGGGGAGCGCCATGGTCGAGCCGCCCATCGCCCCGAAGACCACCAGGCGACCGCCGTCCCCGAGCAGCGAGAGCACCTCGCCCGCCGCCTCGCCGCCCACGGAGTCCAGCCCCGCCGCGACGCGCGCCTCGCCGATCAGCGCACGCGCCTGCTCCTGCCAGTCCTCCCGATCGGTGGAGACGACGTCCCCGATGCCCTGCGCGGCGAGCTCCTCGACGCCGCTGCCGCGCCGCACCAGGCCGATGACGCGGATCCCGCGCAGCCGAGCGAACTGTGCGACGAGGCGGCCGACGGCCCCGGTCGCGGCGTTCTGCACGAGCACCTCGCCGGGAGCGAGGTCGAGGTGCTCGAGCAGGGAGACGGCGCTGAAGGGCATGGCCACGAGCTGGGCGGCGGACTCGTCCGGCAGCTCGGCCGGCACCGGGACCAGCGAGGAGGCGGGGGCGGTGAACAGCTCCGCCCAGGCTCCGGTGATCCCGGTCGCCGCGACACGGTCGCCGACGGCGTAGCCCTCGACGCCCTCGCCGAGCGCCTCCACCACCGCGACGGCCTCGCTGCCGGCGCCCGAGGGCAACGCGGGGCGGACGCCGTAGGAGCCGCGGATCGTCCACAGGTCGTGGTGGTGGATCGGGCTCAGCGACATCCTCAGCAGCGCCTCGCCGGCGGCCGGGGCGGGGGCGTCGACCTCGGCGGTGCGCAGGACGTCGGCGGGGTCGCCGAAGTGGTCGTAGGTGACGGTGAGCATGGGATCGCCTCTCTATTGTGGAACAGTCATTCCACTATAGCGGCGGGGTGTCTCCCTGCACCGTGCGCGGGCCGCGCTGTTCCGGGTCTCACAGCCGCGGCCGCGACGGCGCCGGGCGATGCAGAAGGGCCGGGGGCCGGGACCGGTGCTCCGGTCCGACCCCCGGCCCTGCGGCGGGGTGCCTGCTGCTCGTGCGCGGCTCAGGCGTGCGTGGGCTGCGGTGCGCCCTCGCGGGAGACGCGCACCATCTCCTCGCGCTCGACGACCTTGATGCGGGCACGGGGCTCGCCGTCGGCGTCCACCGCGGCGGCGCCGAGGCTCTTCTCGTGCTCGTCCAGCGCCATCCAGCCGTCCCAGGTCGTGTACTGCACGCCCCGGTCCTCGAGCAGGCGCAGGATCGCGTCGTCGTCCCGCTCGGGGGCGGGGGAGAGGCGACCGGCCTCGATGTCCTCGAGCAGGCAGGTGATGGTCTCGATCGCGTCGGACTTCGTCGCGCCGATCAGGCCGACGGGGCCGCGCTTGATCCAGCCGTTGGTGTAGGCGCCGGGGATGACGGAGCCGTCGGCCTCGGTGACGCGGCCGGCCTGGTTGAGGATGACGCCGCGGCGGGCGTCGTAGGGCACGCCCGGCAGCTCGGAGCCGTGGTAGCCGACGGCCCGGTAGACGGCGCCGAGGTCGTAGTCGACCATCTCGCCGGTGCCCACGAGCTCGCCGTCCTCGTCCAGGCGGGTCCGCTCGAAGCGCATGCCCGTCACCCGGCCGTCCTCGCCGAGCACCTCGACGGGGCGGTGCCAGAAGTGCATGTGGAGGCGGCGCTGGACCGGCCCGCCCTCGCGGTCCGTCGGCTCCTCGCCGGCGGCCTCGCGGCGCTGCTGGTCCTCGAGCCAGCCGACGAAGGTCTGCACGACCTGGTCGGTGCGCTTGTCGGCCTTGATGGCCTCCCACTGCGACTCGGTGATCTGCTCGAGATCGCGGGGGTCCATCACGACCTGCAGGCCCTTGGGGTGGGCGAGCTCGCGCGCCTCGAGCGGCGAGAACTTCGTCTGCGCGGGGCCGCGGCGGCCGAAGACGTGCACGTCCGTCGTGCGCGCGGCCTGCAGGCCCTCGTGCACGTTCGCCGGGATCTCGGTGCGCAGCAGCTCGTCGGCGCTCTTGGAGAGCACGCGGGCGACGTCGAGGGCGACGTTGCCGTTGCCGATCACAGCCACGGACTCCGCGTCGAGCTCCCAGGTGCGGGGGTAGTCGGGGTTCCCGTCGTACCAGGCCACGAAGTCGGCCGCGCCGTGGGAGCCCTCGAGCTCGATGCCGGGGATCCGGAGGTCCGCGTCCTTGAGTGCGCCGGTCGCGTAGATCACCGCGTCGTAGTGGGTGCGGAGGTCCTCGGCGGTGAGGTCGGTGCCGAACTCGACGTCACCGAGGAAGCGGATGTCACCGCGGCCGAGGATCCGATGAAGGGCGGTGATGATGCCCTTGATGCGCGGATGATCGGGGGCGACGCCGTAGCGGATCAGGCCGAACGGGGCGGGGAAGCGGTCGAACAGGTCGATGCTGACCTCGAGCTCGCCGCTCTTGACCGGGGCGGAGCGCAGCAGGGTCTCTGCGGCGTACACACCGGCGGGGCCGGAGCCGATGACGGCCAGGCGGAAGGGCTGCTGGGAGGAGGACATCACACCTCGGTCTCGTGGCGCCGTGGCGCCGGGTCGCAATGATTTCCGCACCACTCTATACGCGGAATTCGTCATCACCCCGGTCACTGTGAGCCGCTCGACGCCACGACCGGCGGCTCCTGCGATCGCGAGGGGAGCCGCCCGGCAGGTCTCAGCTCTTCGCGAGATCCTCGGCGCCGCGGCGGTGGATCGACCAGAAGTACGCACCGACCAGCACCGCACCGCCGACGATGTTGCCCAGCAGCACGGGGATGAGGTTGTCCCAGATCGCAGCGCCGACCGTGATCGAGGAGTAGTCCCCGAGCGACTTCCCGGCCTCGGTCAGCGCCTCGCCCTCCCAGAAGCCGGCGCCGGCGCCGTACTTGATCAGCAGGCCCATGGGGAGCATGAACATGTTCGCGACCGAGTGCTCGAAACCGGTGGCGACGAACAGCGCGACGGGGCCGGCGACGGCGAGGATCTTGTCGGCGACGGTCTTGCCGGCCGTCGCCGCCCACACGGCCAGGCACACGGCGAAGTTCGCGAGCACGCCGAGGAAGAAGGCCTGGTGCCAGTCGTGGGAGACCTTCGCCTGGGTGGTGTCCAGCACCACCATTCCCCAGGCGGAGCCGTTGGTGGCGTGGGTGCCGGCGAGGAGGACCAGCAGCGCGACCGTGACCGAGCCGATCAGGTTGCCGCCCGCGGAGACGCCCCAGTGGCGCAGCATCTGCCCGGTCGTGATCCGGCGGGACAGGCGCGGCATGGAGGTCATCGTGGTGCCGGTGAACAGGTCGGAGCCGCTGATCACCACGAGGCCCAGGCCGACGGAGAAGACGACGCCGCCGATCAGCTTCGCGATCCCGACCGGCCACTCGCCCATGCCCTGCTGCGAGGTCACCATGAACACGAAGCCGAGCGCGATGAAGGCGCCGCCGCTGAGGGACGCGAGGAACATCTTCCCCAGCGGCGCCGTCGCCTTCGCGAACATCGCGTCCTCGAGCGCCTTGGTGAGGGGCTTCGGAGCGGTCGCTGCGGTGGACGGTGCGGGCGCCGGCGCGACGTCCGCGCGGGGTTCGGGGGCAGGGCTGGTCATCGGAGGAGGTCCTTCGCTGGAGACGGGTTGGGGGCCGTCCCCGCGCTGCGAGGGGACGGAGGTCAGGTGGTCGGCCGCCGTGCCGCGCGGTGCGGCACGAGGGGAGCCGGGCGGGTTCCCCTGCGGTGACCAGGAGTCAGGGTACGCCCGGTCCGGCGCGGCGGAGGGGACCTGCGTCAGTCGGCGGACTCGGTCCCCGCCGCCTCGGGCACGACGCCGACGGCGACCCTCAGGGTGCTGCTGGCCCCGGGCGGGCCGACGACGATCCCCTTCAGCGGCGGCACGTCCGCGTAGTCCCGGCCCCAGGCCGTGGTGACGAAGCGCTGGTCCACGAAGGTGCGGTTGGTGGGGTCGATGTCGACCCATCCCGTGCCGGGCACGAGCACGCTCAGCCAGGCGTGGGAGGCGGCCGAGCCGATCATCTCCCCGGCCGGCTCGGTGCCCAGCGCCCCGCCGGCCGACGGGGCGGTGCGCAGATAGCCGGAGACGTACCGGGCGGCGAGCCCCGCCTCCCGCACCGCGGCGACTCCCACATGGGAGAAGTCCTGGCAGACGCCGTGCCGAGCCCCCAGCACCTCCTCGAGGGTGGAGGTGACGGTGGTGGCCGCGGAGTCGTAGGTGAACTCGGTGTGGATCAGCGCCGTCAGCTCCGCGAGGCACTCGCCGACGGCGCGTCCCGGCCGGAACACCTCGGCGCTGATCTCCCGGACGGCGGTCCCGCCCGGGACCCGCGGGGAGGGGTGGACGAAGTCCAGGCTCGCCCCGGGCATCGGCGCGCCCCAGTGCTCGGGGGTGCACTGCTCCCAGGGGCGGGACATCGGCTCGAGCCCGTAGCGGCGCTCGGCGACGGAGACCCGGGCGTGGGAGTGCACGTCGAGCTGCTCGTGCGGGGCGTCGACCAGGAGGTAGGTCGAGGAGTTCCCGTAGAAGTCGGTGTGCGCGGTGAGGCGGGCGGGTGTCGGATCGACGACCACCTCGTGCGAGAGCACGCGCTGGTGCGGGGTGGCGCGCGGCTCGACGTGGGCGCGGCCGTAGTTGCGGGTGACCGGCTTCGCGTAGCGGTAGGAGGTGAGGTGGTGGACCCGGTAGTGCACCGGGTCCAGGGCGGGGGCGTCCTCCAGGCGCAGCGGGATCAGCGGCCGCGCGCCGTGAGGGGTCGCGCTGTCCTGCCCGGGCCGGCCGCCGGGTGCGTTCTCAGACATCGTCGACCCCCCATCGCGAGGTGGATTCCGAGGCGCGGAAGAAGCGGTCCTCGAGGGCGGTGGCGAGGGAGCGCAGGGACTCCGTCGCCGCGTCGATCTCCGCCGGCAGGGCGGTGGGCGCGTCCTCGCCGGCGGGCGCGCCCGGCAGCGGGTGCAGCAGCTCGTGCGGCTCCCAGGCGGCGAGGCGGGGGCGCAGCGCCGACATCGGTGCGCGCAGCTCGGGGGAGGGCGCGGTCTCGGGCAGCCGGTCCAGGGCCTGGCCGAGCCGGTCCAGCTGGAAGGCGAGCGAGCGCGGCAGCGTGGTGTCGCTGAGCAGCAGCTCGATCAGCAGCTCCGGCTGCACGGCGGCGTGGAAAGAGCGGCGGTAGGAGGCGCCGGACTCGGTGATCAGTGCGACTGCGTTCGCGATCCGCTCCTCCGCGGCGCGGCTGCGGCGATGGCCGAGGGCCGCCCGCAGCAGCGCCAGCAGGCTCATCGTCCGCTCGATCTTGCGGCCGATCTCGGTGAGGTCCCAGCCGAGGTCGCGGGGCATCGCGTCGGCGACCGCGCCGGAGAGGGTCAGGCAGCCGTCGACGATGTCGGTGAGCCACTGCTCCAGCGGGCGCGGGTCCACGCTCCCGCCGCGCACCTGGAGCCGCATCCGAGTGATCACCGGCCATACGTCGTCGGAGAGGAGGTCGCGCAGGGTGCGGGTGGTGTGGGCGAGCGCCGCGGCGGACTGCGCGAGGGAGCCGGGCCGGCCGACGTCCCCCAGCAGGCTCTCGATCTCCAGCCGCACCGCTTCGGCGTCGCGGAGGTCCAGGTCGAGGAAGCCGGGATAGGTGGTGGTCACCTCGGTCACCGCCCGCAGCAGCACCGTGCGGGCGGTGCGGGCGCTGCGGCTGTGCTCGGCGTCGAGGTCGTTGGAGGTGTCCAGCACGGTGCGCAGCAGGCGGGCGGTGGAGTCGACGCGCTCGAGATAGCGGCCGAACCAGAACAGGTCCGAGCCGACCGAGCGGGTCATCGTCGGGTAGGCCGAGACGCTCGCGCGCCGCGACGCCGGCTCGACGGCCGAGCGGCCGGTCGGCTCCTCGTCGGGGACCGCGGACGTGTCGGGGACGGCGACCCACACGTCCTTGAGCGCCTCGGGGCCCTCGTCGGCCGTGCGCGCGATCCCGCCGGGCAGCACCTCGAAGCCGTCCTCGGTCCCCATCACCAGCAGGCTCAGCGTCACGGGGCGTCCCGTGAGCTCCTCGCCGCCCGACGGGTCCAGGGAGGGCCACAGCGCAGGGGCGACCTCGGCGGGTGCGGGCCGCAGCTGCAGGTCCTCGTGCAGCATCTGCCGGCACAGGTCGGGCAGCGCCGCGCGCAGGACCGGGTTCTCGAGCAGGCCCGCGCCCAGCGGGTTCAGGATCTCCACGTCGCCGCAGCGCGCCGCCTCGACCAGGCCCGTCACCCCGCCCAGCGGCGTCGGCCCGAGGTCCAGGGGGTCCAGCAGCGGCGAGGGGACCAGCCGCAGCACCGCGTCGACCGGCTCGCCCGGGGCGGAGGCCAGGCCCGACAGGCGCAGGGTCACGGCGCCCGCACCGGCGCGCAGGTCCCCGACCGACACCGTCGGCGCGCCCAGCAGGTTCGCCAGCCAGCTGTGGTCGAAGGCGTCCAGCGGCTCCTCCGCGTCGTCGAGGAGCACGACGGGGCGCCCGGCGCGCCCGTCGGCCCGGGTGCGCTGATGGAAGGACGTGCGCAGCGTGTCGAAGAAGGGGTGGAGACGGCGCATCTCCGTGCTGCGGTACAGCGACGGCGCGCTGCGGGAGAGCACCCGCCGCAGCTCGAGGGTGAGACCCGCGCCGCGGGGGACGTCCACCGCGTCCTCGTGCACCACCCAGGCGCCCTCGGCGGTGCGGGAGACGGTGGTGCTGACGGCGAAGAGGTGATGGGCTCCGCGGGCGGGGATCCCCACCGCCGGGCGCAGGTAGGCGAGGTCCGCGAGCAGCGCGGCCGCCGGTGCGACCTCGGTGTCGAGCACGGTGCGCGGTCCGTACAGGTCCGCGTACAGGGCGTCCAGCAGCCGCACCCGCTGCACGAGCCCCGCCGACAGCTCCGCCCAGGACTCCGCGTCCAGCACGACGGGCACCGGATCGAGGGCGGGGGACGGGGCGGAGACGTCGGCCGCGAACATCGTCGCGGCGCTCGCCGCCGCTCGCCGTCGACCCGTGGGACCGAGGGCGGTGAGCTCCTCGGCCAGGGCCTGCGGATGCGCGATGGTCACCGGGACATCGTAGACACGGGGCCCGGACGTGCGGTGACGGCGGGGCCGAGCGGTCGGCCCCGCCGGGTCGCCGCGGGCACGCTCAGGAGGCGGCGACCACCGGCGCGCCCTCGGAGGGCTGGACGACGACGAAGCCCGGGCCGTGGAAGCCCAGCTGGAAGGACTCCCCGGAGCCGCGGCCGATCAGCGAGCCCATCTTGAAGTCGTTCTTGATCTGCGGCTGGAGGTTCGCGGACCAGCACACCGCGGCCTGGGGATCCACGAAGGTGGGCTGCTGGGAGCAGTCCAGCAGCATCGGCGGCCCGTCGGAGGTGACCGCGACCATCCCCTGCCCCTGCAGCAACAGGTTGAACAGGCCGCCGGCCATGAAGCCCGCCCCGCCCAGCGAGCGGATGTCCCACTGGATCGAGGAGTCGAAGGCGAGCATGTTGCGAGTGTTGAGGGTCAGCGCGTCGCCCTCCAGCTGGAGCAGGAAGATCTCGTTGTTCTGGCGGGCGAAGAAGATCTCGCCCTGGCCGCGGGTGCGCATCATGTTCCCGCCCTCGCCGGTGGCCATCTTCTTCAGCAGCTTCATGCCGCCGCCGGAGCCCTGGTAGGAGAAGTCCATCTGCCCCTGGTAGGCGACCATCGCGCCCGCGGCGGAGATGATCTCCGGGGCCTGCGGGTTCAGCGCGCACCGCAGCATCTTGGAGGACTGCAGCGCCCATCGGTCGTTGGTCTGGCGCTCCTGGTTGGAGGCGTCGAACAGGTTCGAGCGCATGGCCCCTCATCTCGTCGGTCGACCGGCATCGGTCGATGGATTCCCTGCGACGCCCACCGCGCCGCGGTGGGATCGTCTCACGTCCGGGGCCGCGTGGGGACCCTGTGGGGGTGCGGTGAAGCCGCCGCTCGCCTGTGCAGGGCCTCGTAGCATGGGAGCCATGTCCGACTCGCGCACGCCCCGACGACCTCCGGCCGCCAGCGATCCGCGGCTGGAGGCGCTCGCCGAGGACTCCGGCTACGAGGTGCTGGGGCGGATCGGCGCGGGCGGGATGGGCATCGTCTATCGCGCGCACGACGCCGACGGGAACGACGTCGCGATCAAGATGCTGCGCCACGAGATCGCCGACGACCCCCGTGCCAGGGAGCGGCTGGCCCGCGAGGTCGCCGCCCAGCAGCGGGTGCGCAACGACAACATCGTGCGGATCCTGGACGCGGAGCTCGAGTCCTCCGACGCCTTCGTGGTCACCGAGTTCGTGCCCGGGCCGACGCTCGAGGACGCGGTGCGCGCGCACGGCGGCCTGCACCCAGAGGCGGTGCGCGAGGTGGGCCTGGTGCTGGGGGAGACGCTGCGGGTCATCCACGAGGCGGGCGTGATCCACCGCGATCTCAAGCCCAGCAACGTGCTGCTGCGCGGCGCGACCGAGGGGGACCTCTCGGGCTTCGACCCCGACGGGGACGGCCTGGACCCCGTGATCATCGACTTCGGCATCGCGATCGCCGCGGAGGAGTCGCGGCTGACCTCGACCGGCCTGGTGATGGGCACCGCCGCCTATCTCGACCCGGAGGTGGTGCGCACCGACCGCACCGTCGAGGCGGGGGACTGGTGGTCCTGGGCGGCAATGCTCGCCTTCGCCGCGACCGGGCGCGAGCCCTTCGGCACCGGACGGGCGGACCTCGTGTTCCTGCGCGCGGAGCGCGGGGAGATCGACATCGACGGCGTGCCCGCTGAGCTCGGCGACTGGCTGCGCTCGGCCTTGTGCGCCGACCCCACCGAGCGCGCGAGGCCCGAGGAGCTGCTGTCGCGCCTCGCCGAGCTCGACCTGGACCGCTACGACGACCCTGGCGACACCGAGGCGTTCGAGGCCGGGCCGCGCACCGCGGTGCTGTCCGTCCTCGGGGCGGACGGAGCCCCCGCGGCCGACGCCGCGATCCCGACGGACGACGCGGAGGGGATGGGCGCCGAGGGCGCGACCGAGGCCCTGGGGGCCGGCGACGCCGCGACCGAGGCGCTGCCCCGCGTCGCGGAGGCGGGCGAGCAGCCCACGGAGGCCCTGCCCCGCTATGCGACCCCGGACGATCCGCCCACCGAGGTGATCCCGGTGACGGGCACGCCCACCCGGGCGCTGCCCGTGGTGCCGCCGTCGGCCGGGCCCGTCGGAGCGGCGGGCCC
>NZ_KV788838.1:0-1243 GCF_001807385.1 Brachybacterium sp. HMSC06H03
TCACGATCGAGGCGATCTGCAGCGGCTGCTGGTCGCTCACAGCGGTCTCCTTCCCGGCCGGGAACCTGTCCCGGCGGTCTGCGGCAGTTCGGATCCGGGCATGGGGAGAGTGCTCGGTGGGGTGCTCCGGGCCTGCGGCGCTCGCCAGAGTAGCGGGCGCGGCGTCCGACTCGTCCGAGGGGCGCGGGGGAGCGGGCCAGGATTCGGAGAACCTCCCGAGAACCTTCACAGCTCCGTCCCCCGGCCGTCGTGGAGGGGAGGCGGCGCCTCCGTACACTGGGGTCGCGCCGCGCAGGCGACACGGAACCCCCAGCAGGAGGCGCAGTGAGCGACACCGCACCCGCGGACGAGACCCGTCCGACCGTCGGCCGGCCCGGCCACGTCGAGGCCGCCGCGCACCCCGAGGCGCTCAGCGAGCGCGTCGTCGCCGTGGTCGTTACCTACAACCGCGAGCAGCTGCTCGCCCAGTGTCTCGACGGCCTCGCCGCGCAGGACCGCCGGCCCGATGCGGTCGTCGTGATCGACAACGCCTCCACCGACGCCAGCGGCCGCGTGGCCGACGAGCACCCGCTCGGCGCCGACGTGGTCCACCTGCACCGCAACGTCGGCGGAGCGGGCGGCTTCGCCGCCGGGATCGCCCGCGCGCTCGTGCGCCACGACGCGGACTGGGTGTGGGTGATGGACGACGACACGGTGCCGCGGCCGGGCGCGCTCGCCGCGCTGCTGGAGGCCCTCGGCAGCTCGCCGGTGCGGCTGAGCGTGCTGAGCTCCCGCGCGGTGTGGACCGACGGCCGCGACCACCCGATGAACACCCAGCGCACCCGCCTCGGCGCGAGCTCCCGCGAGAAGCGCGACGCCGCCCGCGCCGGCGGCCGCCCCATCCGCACCGCCAGCTACGTCTCCGCGCTGCTGAACGGTCAGGACGTGCGCCGTCTCGGCCTGCCCCACGCGGACTACTTCATCTGGTCCGACGACTTCGAGCACACCGGGCGCCTGCTGCGCCACGGCCGCGGCCTGCAGGTGCCGTCCTCCGTCGTCGAGCACCGCACCGCCCGCTTCGGCAACGCGCAGACGAGTCCCGGCAGCCGCTTCTACTACGACGTGCGCAACCGCCTGTGGGCGCTGCTGCGCACCGACTCCTTCAGCCCCCTCGAGCGGGTGCTGCACGGCGGGCGCACCGCGCTCGGCTGGCTCGGCGTGCTCGCCCGCCACCGCGGCGACGTGGCCGGGGTGGGCCTGCGCG
>NZ_KV788839.1:0-25571 GCF_001807385.1 Brachybacterium sp. HMSC06H03
ACACCGCCCCGGTGCCGCGCCGAGGCGTGCCCGCCTACGGCGCGGGCCGCCCCGAGCCGGTCCAGGAGGCCGTGGTCGTGACCCGCGCGGGCGGCGAGGTCCGCCTCGAGAACCAGGCCGTGCGCGCGGTGCTCGACGCCTCCGGCGCGCTGGTCTCCCTCGTCGGCCGGGCCGACGGACGCGAGACCATCGCCCCCGGCGCTCGCGGCGCGCTGCTGCAGCTGCACCGCGACGCGCCCAACGCCTGGGACGCCTGGGACATCGACGAGTTCTACCGCCGCGTGGTCCGCGACCTCGATGCTCCGACCGCCGCCGAGGTCGAGGAGGAGGACGGCGGGGCCCGCGTCTCCTTCACCTACACGACCGCGCTCGCCGACGGCGAGGAGACCTCCGGCGTCACCGGCGCGGGCTCCGCGATCGTGAAGACCTTCGTGCTGCGCCCGGACGACACCTCCCTCGGGATCGAGGTGGACCTCGACTGGCGCGAGCGCAAGAAGGCGCTCAAGCTCGCCTTCCCGCTGGACCTGCGCGCCTCCCACCTCTCCAGCGAGATCCAGTTCGGGCACGTGGACCGGCCGGTCCCGGTGAACACCTCCTGGGACTTCGCCCGCTTCGAGACCTGCGCGCACCGCTGGGTCCACGCGGCCGAGGGCGAGCACGGGGTGGCGATCGCGAACGACTCCACCTACGGCCACGACGTGCTGCGCACCGTGCGCGAGGACGACG
This sequence comes from Brachybacterium sp. HMSC06H03, assembly GCF_001807385.1. Lineage (NCBI taxonomy): Bacteria > Bacillati > Actinomycetota > Actinomycetes > Micrococcales > Dermabacteraceae > Brachybacterium > Brachybacterium sp. HMSC06H03. The sequence continues at coordinate 727 of NZ_KV788839.1, forward strand.
GCGGCACCACCACCACGACCCGTCTGACCCTGGTGCGCTCCCCGGAGTACCCCGACCCCGCCGCCGACCACGGCCGGTACACCCTGCGCGTCGCCGTGCGACCGGGCGCGGGGATCGCCGAGGCGATCGAGGAGGGCTACCGGCTGAACCTGCCCGAGCGCACCGCGCCCGCCGCGGCCGCGTCCCTGCTCGCCGTGCCGCCGGTCACGGTCGCGCCGGCCGATGGGGAGGGCGCCTCGAGCGTCATCGTCGAGACCGTGAAGCTCGCCGAGGACCGCTCCGGGGACCTGGTGCTGCGGCTGTACGAGTCCTCCGGCGCCCGCGCCGCGGCGACCCTCTCCCTCGAGCCGGCCCTCGCGGGCGGCGAGGTGGTGGCCACGGACCTGCTCGAGCGTCCCTTCGGGGAGGGCACCCCGGCGTTCCGCTCCGCCCTCGCGCGGGGTGAGGACGGCACGGTCGAGCTCTCCTTCCGTCCCTTCGAGATCAAGACGCTGCGCATCGCCCGCGGCTGAGCGCCCCGGGACCCGGCCCTTCAGACGTTGTGGACCAGCGGTCCTGCCGGCTCGCGCCAGCCGGCGAGCACCTCGAGCATCCGGACCATCCGCACCGTCTCCCGCACGTCGTGGACCCGCAGGATCCGGGCGCCCAGGCGGATCGTCCACGCGGCCGCGGCGAGGGAGCCGGCGAGCCGCTCCTCCTTCGGCAGGTCCAGCGACTCGTCCACGAAGTCCTTCCGCGAGAGCGCTGCGAGCAGCGGCAGGCCGAGCGCGGCGTACTCGCCCCAGTCGCGCAGCACCTCGAGGGTCTGCTGCGTGCTCTTGTTGAGGTCCGGGCCGGGGTCCAGCACGATCCGCTCCCGCGCGATGCCCGCCTCGAGCGCGCGCTCCAGGCGTGCGGCGAGGAAATCCCGCACCTCCTCGACCACGTCCTCGTAGCGGGGACGGGGGAAGGGGCGGCGCGGCTCCGCGACCGAGTGCGTGAGCACGAGCGAGGCGCCGGCGCGGGCGACCTCGTCGGCCATCCGCGGATCGGACAGGCCCGTGGTGTCGTTGATCAGATCCGCCCCGACCTCGAGCGCGGCGCGGGCGACCGAGGCGTGGAAGGTGTCCACCGAGAGCAGCACCTCGCCCGGCAGCTCGCGGCGCAGCTGCTCGATCACGGGGACCACCCGGGCGGCCTCCTCCGCGGGGTCCAGCGGGTCGCCGGGCGCGAACTTCACCCCGCCCACGTCGACGATGTCGGCGCCCTCCTCCGCGGCGCGGAGCCCTGCGGACACCGCCTGCTCGAGCTCCCAGGTGCGTCCCTCGTCGAAGAAGGAGTCCTGGGTGCGGTTGACGATCCCCATCACCAGCACGCGCCGGGAGGTTTCGGGCAGGGGGCGCGGCGTCGGAGCGCCCAGCCCGGTCCCGGGCTCGGGGGATACAGTGGCGAGACGGCTCGGAGGACGGCCCGTCGGACCCTCGTCATGCACGGTGTTCATGGTCCGTTCCTCTGCTGTTCGGGCGGCCGTCCCACATCTTTGAGCGTCGCCTGACCTGCACTACGTTAAGACTGCACACGGTATTGCACCACCCGGCGCCCGTGCCTCACGGGATCCGGGGACCTGGACTATTGGAGGACTTGCCCCATGAAGATCGTCGTCGCCGGTGGAGATGGGTTCTGCGGCTGGCCCACCGCCCTGTACCTCTCGCAGAAGGGCCACGACGTGACGATCGTGGACAACCTGGTGCGACGCGAGATCGACGTGGAGCTCGGCTCGAACTCCGTCACCCCCATCCTGCCGCTCGAGGAGCGGGTCGCGGCGTGGAAGGAGGTCTCCGGCAAGGACATCGAGGTGCGCATCGCGGACCTCACCGACTACGACGCCGTCTCCGCGCTCTTCCAGGAGATCCAGCCGGAGTCGTTCGTGCACTTCGCCGAGCACCGCTCCGCCCCGTACTCGATGATCGACCGCGAGCACGCGATCGAGAACCACCGCAACAACGTCGAGGGCACCCTGAACGTGCTGTGGGCGATCAAGGACTTCGCCCCCGACTGCCACCTCGTCAAGCTCGGCACCATGGGCGAGTACGGCCAGCCGAACATCGACATCGAGGAGGGCTGGATCGAGATCGAGCACAAGGGCCGCAAGGACCGCCTGCCGTTCCCGAAGGCCCCCGGCTCCTTCTACCACCTCACCAAGGTGCACGACAGCGACAACATCATGTTCGCCTGCCGCATCTGGGGCATCCGCGCCACCGACCTCAACCAGGGCGTCGTCTACGGCCTCGAGACCGACGAGACCCGCCTGGACCCCCGCCTGGTGAACCGCTTCGACTACGACGCGGTGTTCGGCACGGCCCTGAACCGCTTCATCATCCAGGCCGCGATCGGCCACGACCTCACCGTCTACGGCAACGGCTCCCAGACCCGCGGCTACCTGGACATCCAGGACACGGTGCGCTGCATCGAGATCGCCTGCGAGAATCCCGCCGACCGCGGCGAGTTCCGCGTCTACAACCAGTTCACCGAGCAGTTCTCCGTCAAGGAGCTCGCCGAGAAGGTGCAGAAGGTCGGAGGCGACCTGGGCCTGGACGTGAAGATCGCCCCCACGGAGAACCCGCGCGTGGAGAAGTACGACCACTACTACAACGCGGTCAACACCAACCTCCTGGACCTCGGGCTGCAGCCGCACCTGCTCACCGACGAGCACCTCACCGAGGTGCTGAAGGTCGCGATGAACAACACCGATCGGGTCAAGCGCGAGCTGGTCATGCCCACCGTCACCTGGAAGTGAGCCCCGTTCCGTGAAGATCGCGATCGTCACGGAGACCTTCCTGCCCTCCGTCGACGGCGTGGTGACCCGCCTGCGCCACGCCGTCGAACGGTTCACCGACCTCGGCCACGAGGTCATGGTGATCGCCCCCGACCTCGGGGTCACCGAGCACCACGGGGCACGGGTGGTGGGCATCCGCCCGGTGACGCTGCCGTTCTACAAGCATCGGCGCTTCACCCTCCCCAGCCCCAACGTCGACGGCATCATCCGCGGCTTCCACCCGGACGTCGTCCACGCCGCGCAGCCGCTGCTGCTCGCGTCCTCGGGAGCCTTCGCCGCACGCCGGCAGCGGATACCGCTGGTCGCCAGCTATCACACCCACATCCCCCGCTATCTGGACCTCTACCGGGCCTGGACCTGGGGCAAGCCCGCGGTGTGGTGGCAGATCAAGCGCAACCACGCGATGGCCGACATCAACATCGCCACCTCCGAGACCATGAAGCAGGAGCTCGCCCAGCACGGGATCGAGGACCTCCACGTGGTGCGCCGCGGCGTGGACACCGAGACCTTCCATCCCCGCTTCGCGAGCGAGGAGATGCGCTCGCGGCTCACCGGCGGGCACCCGGAGAAGAAGCTCCTGGTGTTCGTGGGCCGGCTCGCCGCGGAGAAGGAGATCCACACGCTGCGCCCCATGATGGAGCGCCGCGACGACGTGGCCCTCGCGATCGTGGGTGACGGCCCCTACCGGGGCGAGCTCGAGGAGCTCTTCGCCGGCACGCGGACCACGTTCCCCGGATTCATGGAGGGGGAGGAGCTCGCGAGCGCCTTCGCGAGCTCCGACGCCTTCGTCTTCCCCTCGGTCACCGAGACCCTGGGACTGGTGATCCTCGAGGGCATGGCCTCCGGGCTGCCCGTGGTCGCCGCGCGCTCGGGGCCGACGATGGAGCAGGTCACCGACGGGGTCGACGGCCTGCTCTACGACTCCGGCGACCAGGCGAGCCTGGACGCGGCGCTGACCCGGCTCGGCGACGCGGAGCTGCGCGGGAGGATCCGGAAGGCCGCCCGCGCCGAGGCGGAGAGGTTCTCCTGGGAGAACGCCTCCGACGACCTGCTGCGCTACTACGAGATGGCGATCGTGAAGCACGGACGCAGCCATGACTGAGGCGGCGGCGGGCGGGCGCGAGGAGCGCACCCGTGCTGTCCCCACCGCACCGCTGCCTCGCCTGGAGCCGGTGACCCTCGCCGGTCACGGGATCCGCCTCGAGCCCCTCTCCGAGGCGCATGTCCCGGGCCTGCAGGGCGCGGTCGCCGACGGGGGGATCCACCGCCTGCCCTTCGCCCCGCACGTGCCCGCGCCGGAGGCGGTCGAGGGCTCCGTCCGCGGTCTCCTGGCCGACGTCGAGGCGGGCACCCGTCTCGCCTGGGCCGTAGTGCGCGCGGCGGACGAGCAGGTGGTGGGGCTGACCACCTTCATGAACCTCGCCCTCGCCGACCGCGGCCTCGAGATCGGCAACACCTATCTCGCCGGCTCCGTGCACCGCACCGGGGTGAACACGGCGATGAAGCACCTGCTGCTCTCCCACGCCTTCGACGAGCTCGAGATGCTGCGCGTCGAGTTCCGCGTGCACCACCTGAACCTCGCCTCGCGCCGCGCCGTCGAGGCCCTCGGCGCACAGCAGGACGGGATCCTGCGCGCCCACCGCATCCTGCCCGACGGCTCGGTGCGCCACACGGTCGTGTACTCGATCCTCGCCCACGAGTGGCCGGGGATCCGGGCGATGCTGGAGGGGCGGATCGGTCGCACGCCGCACTCGGCGCGCGGCTGATCGAGGGGCGGCGCCGAGGAGCCCGCCCGCTCAGCCTCCTGCTGGGACCCTCCACAGCAGGCGGAACCACAGCTCGGTCCCGTCCTCGAGGGTGTGCACGTCGACCTCGCCCTGGTCGGTGCGGTGGAGCCTCTGCGCGGTGGAGCGTCGGCGTGTGGCCTGCAGGTGGTCGTACTCGTCCTGGACCCGGAGCACCTCAAGGGGGGAGTCCACGGTGCCGGTGCCCGAGTCCTCGATCTCGTGCAGAGCGAGGAGGCTGAGCTTCCGCTCACGCTCGGCGTCGGACTCCTGTCCGAGCGCCTGGTGGGCGCGGGCGAGCAGGCCGTGCGCCTGCGGGGAGAGGAAGAGCCCCGGCATGCGTGCACCGATCGTCCCCAGGACGGCCTGCGGGGACGGAGCCTCCCCGAGCTGCTCGCGCAGCGCGATGCGGGGGTCGAAGGTCCGATCGCCCAGGATCGCGGCGCGCAGCGGACGGCGCGTCTCGGGGGTCGGGTCCAGGAGGAACGCCTCCATGATGTCGGGGAACTCCACGATGCCTCGTCTCGGGTGGATCGGTGCGGGTCAGGGCAGGTCGAAGGTGGTCCACGCGGTGCCGTCGAAGGAGACGACGCCGTGCAGGGCGGAGATGCCGTGGAGGGTCGTGCCGTCCGGGGCCCAGGCCAGGCGGTCGAGGCCGCCCGGGGCGTCGGGCAGGTCCTCGCGGTCGCCCGTCCCACGATCCCAGATCATCACCCGTCGCTCGTTGCGGCCGGTGACCGCGATGCGCGTGCCCTCGGAGTCCACGGCGATGCTGCTGACGTCCAGGCCCTCCGGAACCGGTCCCTCCTCCAGCGTCCCGTCGGCCCCCAGGGCGTACAGCCGCGCGCGCTCCGGGGAGCTGGTGGTGCTGGTCTCGGGGATGCCGCTGCCGATCAGCAGCGTGCTGTCGGCCGCGTACGCCACGGCTCGCGGCGCGAACTCCACGCCCTCGATCTCGGAGGAGAGTGTCGACGTCTCGACGTCCCACAGCTGGGGAGCGCCCGCGGTGCCGCAGACGGCGAGGGTCCTGCCGTCCGGGGAGAGCGCGATCGACAGGGGGCGCACGGCGGTGGTGTCCAGCACCTGACCGGGCGTGCAGCCCGCCTCGCCGATCCCGGTCCACAGCCGCACCGTCCCGTCGGCTCCGAGGGAGACGAGGAGCTCGCCGTCCGCGGAGAAGACGAGGTCTTGGATGAGGTGCCGGCCGCTGTCCTGGAGCGGCTCGCCGTGCCCGGTGAGGGTCCAGCGCACCTCGCCCTCCGGGGTGGTCAGCTCGATGTGCTCCGCGCCGCCGACGGCGAGGAGCGTGCCGTCCGGATGCCAGGCCAGGGCCCCGGTGAGCGCGTTGTCGAAGCGTGCGGAGACGGTCCCGTCGGCCGTGGACCAGAGCGCGGTGCCGGCGGTGCTCGTCGTCCCGGATCGTGCCGCGCCGAGGCCCGCGGCCGCGGCCAGCTGCGTCCCGTCGGGCGAGAGGGCGAGGGCCCCGTGAGCCACGACCGAGGGGTCGATCGCCGTCTTCGCGGCGCCGCCGCCGTCGCTCGCGCCGGAGCTCCGCTGCCGGGCGGTGGCGCCCTCCTGACAGGCTCCGGCCTCGGGCGTCGTCGTCCCGTCCATCCCCGGTCCTTCCTCTTCCCGGCGGCAGGCGCCGAGCAGCGCGAGTGCGGAGCCGAGCCCTGCGAGCCCCAGGACGCGCCGCCGATCCGGTCCTGCCCCGCGCTCTCCCGGGCTCTCGGTCCCTCGGTGTGTCATGGTCCCTCGCTGACCGGGATGCCGGCATCCCGCTGGTACTGCTGGAGGTCCTCGAGGGTCAGGTCTCCGGCGAACTCGTCCTCCCGCTCGCGCGCGTCGACCTCGACCGGCTGAGCACGGTATCCCTCGTAGTCGTCGTCGGGATCGATGTAGTTGCCGGGCTCGCTGTTCTCGCGCCAGGCCTCGATCTCCTCCCGGGTGATGCCGTGCTCCTCCTCGATGCGCTCGTAGTCCGCCTCCGGCCCGTCCACCCAGGGCAACCAGTCCCACATGCCGCCCTCGGTCTGCTCGACGAACTCGTGCTGGGCGGCGTGACGCACCTCGTGCACCGTGGTGAGCGCCAGGTCGGGGGAGTAGAGCATGTACTCGTTCATCCTCAGCTCGCCGCTGTCATCGCTCCAGCTCCCGTAGGTGACCATGCCGTCCTCGTCCGGCTCCTCGTAGAAGAAGGTGATGTCCACCGGTTCCATGCCGTAGCGCTCGAACTCCTGGTCCACCATCTCCTGGAGGACCGCCTGCTTCTGCTCCGGGGTCATCACCCGCCAGGCGTCCTGCACCTCGGGATCCAGCGGCACGTCTCCAGCGTCGTCGTCGAGCATGCGGACGGAGGTGCTGCCGTCCCCCGTGCCGTCGTCCGCGCCGCCGCCCGCACCGCCCTCGCCCTCGGAGGCGGCGTCCTGCTCCTCGGCGTCCTGCTCGGCGGTCTCCGCCAGCTGCTGGAGGCGCTCGAGCGCACGGCTCCACTGCGGTCCGACGGCGGAGGACCACGTCTCGCGGAAGCGCTCCGCGTCCTCGCCGCGCCAGATCTCCGCGCTGCCGAGGATCCGTCCCTGGAGTGCGGCGTGCTGCTCGGCGAGGAGCCGGCCGGAGGAGCGCATCCGCTCCGCGGTCGCCCGCACCTGCTCGGGATCCATCCCCTGGAAGGCCATCCTCGTCCCCTGTCCCCGTCCCCTGCACGTCGATGTCGCCGCCGCCGCGCCCCCGCGCGTCGACCCCGTCAGGGTAGCAACGGCTCCGCCCCGGCTGTGGCACAGGTCGCACCACGATGCCCCGTCGGCCTCCTTCGCACCCCGACTATGACGGCTTATGACGCGATTCTGGCGCGCTCCCGACCCGCGCCGTCATAGTCAGGGTCATGACCAGCACCGCCACCGAGCCCGGCACTCGCACGGGCAGCACCGTCCCGGAGCCCGCGGCAGCCGCCGCCCGGCGCAGCGCGCCCGACGGCGTGCGGCTGGACGGCGTGGCCCGCTCCTTCGACACCCCGCAGGGCCGCCATGACGTGCTGCGCGGTCTCGATCTCGAGCTCCGCTCCGGCGAGATCCTCGCGGTCGTCGGCCCCTCCGGCTGCGGGAAGTCGACCCTGCTGCGGCTCATCGCGGGCCTGGACCGGCCCAGCGCCGGTGCGCTGAGCCTCGGCGGCTCGGCGCTCGTCGGCACCGACGAGCGCACCGCGGTCGCCTTCCAGGAGCCGCGCCTGCTGCCCTGGCGCACGCTCGAGAAGAACGTCGCCCTGGGCCTGCCCCGCACCACCCCCGCGAAGGCGGGCCGCGAGCGGGTGCGCCACCTGCTGCAGCTGGTCGGCCTCGAGCACGCCGCGGACCTGCGACCCCGCGAGGTCTCCGGCGGCATGGCCCAGCGCGCCTCCCTCGCCCGTGCTCTCGCCCGCAGCCCCCAGGTGCTGCTGCTCGACGAGCCCTTCGGGGCGCTCGACGCCCTGACTCGCCTGCGCATGCAGGACCTGCTGCTGAAGATCCACGCCGCCGAGCCCACCACGGTCCTCGTCGTCACCCATGACGTCGAGGAGGCGCTGTACCTCTCCGACCGGGTGCTGCTGCTGCGCTCCCTGCGCGCCGCCGACCAGGTCGAGCCGGGCCTGCCCTCCCTCGCCCGCACCGTCGAGGTGCCCGGCGCCCGCCCCCGCGACCGCGCCGACGCCGCCCTCGCCGGGCTCCGCATGGAGCTCCTCGAGGGACTCGGCGTCCACGCGCACACCACCCCGTCCACCACGACTTCCTCCGAGGACCGCTGATGAGCCACCGCACCGCCCGCACCCTGACCCGCCGCTCCGTCGCCGCCCTCGGCCTGACCGCGGCCGCCGCTCTCGGCGCCGCCGGCTGCGTGGCCGGCGAGGGCTCCGAGAACGCCGCCGGCGCGGGAGCCTCCGGAGGCGGGGCGGGGGAGTGGAGCACCGACTCGCTCACCATCGACTTCGCGACCTACAACCCGCTCAGCCTCGTCGTCCGCGACCAGCAGCTGATCGAGAAGGCCCTCGGCGAGTCCGTCACCGTCGAGTGGGTGCAGTCGGCCGGCTCCAACAAGGCCAACGAGCTGCTGCGCTCGGGTTCGGCGGACGTCGCCTCGACCGCGGGCTCCGCCGCGCTGCTCGCCCGCGCCAACGGCTCTCCGATCAAGGTCATCGGCATCTTCTCCCAGCCCGAGTGGTCCGCGCTCGTCGTGCCGGAGGGCAGCGACGTGACCGGTCCCGCGGACCTCGCCGGCCGCCCCGTCGCCGCGACCCCCGGCACCGACCCGTACTTCTTCCTGGTCCAGGCGCTCGCCGAGGCGGGGCTGTCCATCGGGGACGTCGAGCTGCAGCCCCTGCAGCACGCCGACGGCCGCTCCGCCCTCGAGGGCGGCAGCGTCGACGCCTGGTCGGGGCTCGACCCGATCATGGCCGCGGCCGAGGTCGAGTCCGGGGCGCAGCTCGCCTACCGCAACGTCGACTTCAACACCTACGGCTTCCTCAACGCCACCGAGGAGTTCATCGACCAGCACGCCGATGTCGCCCAGGTGGTCGTCGACGCCTACGAGGAGGCGCGCACCTGGGCGCTCGAGCACCTCGAGGAGACCGCGGCGCTGCTCGCCGAGGTCGCCGGCATCGGCCCCGAGGTCGCGAGCACCGTGATCACCGAGCGCTCCAACCTCGACGTCTCCGGGGTGCCGGGCGAGGACCAGCTCGCGGTGCTCGAGGCGATCTCGCCCGTGCTCGCCGACTCGGGCGACGTCGCCGGCGGCGCCGAGGACGTCGAGAAGGCCCGCAACGAGATCATCCACGACGCCTTCGCGCTCGCCGCGGTGGAGGAGAAGTGAGCCTCGCCGAGAGCCCCCTGCCCACCTCGACCGGCCCGGCGGCCCCGGCCGGCGCAGGCTCCTCCGGCGCCGATCCGTCGGCCGGCGGCCCCTCGGTCGGGGCGTCGGATGCTCGGCCCTCCGGCTGGGACCGGCCCGGGTTGCGCCTCGCGGCCGGGGCGCTGGTGCCGCTGGTGATCCTCGCGGCCTGGCAGCTGGTCACCGCGACCGGGCTCGTGCCCGCCTACCGCCTGCCGGCGCCGCTGACCGTGCTGCAGGCGGGCGGCGACCTCGTCTCCCGCGGCGAGCTCGGCCTGCACATCGCGATCTCCGTGCAGCGCGTGCTGCTCGGCTTCGCGATCGGCTCCGTGATCGGCCTCGCCGTCGCCGCGGTCGTCGGCCTCTCCCGTGCCGGGGACGCGCTGCTGAGCCCCACCCTCGCCGCGCTGCGGGCCGTGCCCTCGCTCGCCTGGGTGCCGCTGCTGATCCTGTGGCTGCAGATCGGCGAGGAGTCCAAGGTGACCCTGATCGCGATCGGCGCCTTCTTCCCCGTCTTCACCACCGTCGCCGCCGCGCTGCGGCACATCGACCCGCACCTGGTCGAGGCGGGGCGCTGCTTCGGCCTGCGCGGCTGGTCCCTGTTCCGCACTGTTCAGCTGCCGGCCGTGGTGCCCTCGGTCGTCTCCGGACTGCGTCTCGCGCTCGCCCAGGCGTGGCTGTTCCTCGTCGCCGCGGAGCTGATCGCCTCCTCGATGGGCCTCGGCTTCCTGCTCAACGACTCCCAGCAGAACGGCCGCGTGGACCGGATCCTGCTGACCATCGTGCTGCTCGCCCTGCTGGGCAGCCTCACCAACGCCCTGCTGGGTCTCGTCGAGAAGAAGCTCCTGAGGAGGTGGGCATGACCGCCACCGACACGAACACCACCGACACGAACACCGCCGACACGAACACCACCGAGTCCCGACTGGTCGAGGCCCGCACCTTCGCGCCGGACCCGGCGCTCGCGGGCACCTGGAACGTCGGCCCCGGGATCCACGCGCAGGCCGAGGCGGACCCGATCGCCTTCTGGGAGGACGCCGCCCGGCGCCTGGACTGGGCCGAGCCCTGGAACACGGCGCTCGAGTGGGAGCCGCCGACGACCGACCCCGCGACCGGGGAGCTGTCCGTCCCCGCCGCACGCTGGTTCGTCGGCGGGCGCTTGAACGTCGCCGAGAACTGCGTGGACCGCCATGTCGCGGCCGGCCGCGGCGAGAAGGTCGCCCTCCACTTCGAGGGCGAGCCCGGGGACCGCCTCTCCGTCACCTACGCGGACCTCCAGGCCCGCGTCTCCCGCGCCGCGAACGCGCTCACCGACCTCGGCATCGGCCCCGGCGACCGCGTCGTCGTCTACCTGCCGGTGCTCGTCGAGACCGTCGTCATCGCGCTCGCCTGCGCCCGGATCGGCGCCGTGCACTCCCTCGTCTTCGGCGGCTTCAGCGCCGAGGCGGTCCGCTTCCGCCTCCAGGACACCCGCGCGAAGCTGCTGGTCACCTCCGACGGGCAGTTCCGACGCGGGAAGGCCGTCGAGGTGAAGTCCGCCGCCGACGAGGCCGCCCGCGACCTGCCCGACCTCGAGCACGTCCTCGTCGTGCGCCGCACCGGCCAGGACGTCGCCTGGACCGAGGGTCGAGACGTGTGGTGGCACGAGAGCGTGGACCGCGCGAGCGAGGAGCACGTGCCCGAGCCCTTCGACGCCGAGCACCCGCTGTTCATCATCTACACGTCCGGCACCACCGGGAGGCCGAAGGGCCTGGTCCACACCTCGGGCGGCTATCTCGCCCACGCCTCCTGGTCGCACTGGGCGCACTTCGACGCGAAGGATTCCGACGTCCACTGGTGCACCGCGGACCTCGCCTGGGTCACCGCGCACACCTACGAGATCTACGGCCCGCTCAGCAACGGCCTCACCCAGGTCATCTACGAGGGCACCCCCGGCGAGCCGCACCGCGAACGGCACCTCGAGATCATCGAGCGCTACGGCGTGACCGTCTACTACACGGCGCCCACCCTGATCCGCACCCTCATGTCCTGGTTCGGCGAGGAGCTCCCGGACGGGCACGACCTGTCCACGCTGCGCCTGCTCGGCACCGTCGGCGAGGCGATCAACCCCGAGGCCTGGATCTGGTTCCACCGCACCTTCGGCCGCGGCGAGCTGCCGATCATCGACACCTGGTGGCAGTCCGAGACGGGTGCGTCGATGCTCGTGCCCCTGCCCGGGGTGACCACGCTGAAGCCCGGCTCCGCGACCGGCCCGCTGCCCGGCATCGACATGGCCGTGGTCGACGAGGCCGGCCGGGAGGTCTCCGCCGGGGTCGCCGGCACGCTGGTGGCCCGTCGGCCCTGGCCCGGGATGGCCCGCACCGTCTGGGGCGATCCGGAGCGCTATCGCGACTCCTACTGGCGGGACTACGCCGGCTGCGGCGAGCACGGCGGCTACTACGTCGCCGGGGACTCCGCCACGGTCGACGCCGACGGATGCTTCTGGATCCTCGGCCGACTCGACGACGTCGTGAACGTCTCCGGGCACCGCCTGTCCACGATCGAGATCGAGTCGGCGCTGGTCGCCGAGGGCAGCGTGCAGGAGGCGGGCGCCGCCGGCATCGACGACGCGCTGACCGGCCAGGCCGTCGCCGTGTTCGTCATCCCCCGCGGGGACCGCCGGCCCGACGCCGCGGCCCTGCGCGACCAGGTCGCCCGCGAGATCGGCCCGATCGCCAAGCCCCGCCACGTGATCGAGGTGCCGGACCTGCCCCGCACCCGCTCGGGGAAGATCATGCGCCGCCTGCTCGCCCAGCTCGTCCACGCCGAGCGGGCCCGGCGCGCCGGCCGCACCCCCGGACCGCTCGGGGACGTCACCTCCCTGCAGAACCCGGAGGCCGTCGCCGCGGTCGCGGACGTGCTCGCGTCCCTCCCCGCGGACGACCCGACCGTCTCCCCGCAGGACTGACACACTTCCCACCGCCCGCACCGACCGTCGGCCCCGCCGACCAAGGAGGACCCATGACCACCACCGTCCCCGCCTCGAGCCTCGAGACGCCGCTGAAGTTCGCGTACTGGGTGCCGAACGTGTCCGGCGGCCTCGTCGTCTCCACGATCGAGCAGCGCACCGACTGGCAGCTGCCCTACAACTCGCGCCTGGCGAAGATCGCCGAGGACTCCGGGTTCGAGTACGCGCTGACCCAGACCCGCTACGCCGCCAGCTACGGCGCGGACAAGCAGCACGAGGCCTCCGCCTTCTCCCTCGCCCTGCTGGGCGCGACCGAGCGCCTGCGCGTCATCGCCGCCTTCCACCCCGGCATGTGGCACCCGGGCGTGCTCGCCAAGTGGCTGATCACCGCCGACCACCTCTCCGGCGGCCGCGCCGCGGTCAACATCGTCTCCGGCTGGCTGAAGGACGAGTTCGTGAACTTCGGCCTCGAGTGGCTCGAGCACGACGAGCGCTACGTCCGCACCGAGGAGTTCATCCGCGCGCTGCGCGGCCTGCTCACCGAGGACGGGTACACCCAGGACGGGAAGTACTACTCGATCGACGGCTTCACCCTGAACCCGAAGCCCGTCGACGTCCCCGGCCGCCCCCACCCCGAGATCTTCTTCGGCGGCAACTCCACCGCCGCGCAGGCCACCGCCGGCCGCGTCGCCGACTGGTACTTCTCCAACGGCCGCACCCTCGAGGGCTACCAGGAGAACGTCGCCGGCGTCCTCGCCTCCGCCGCCGAGGCCGGCCGCTCCCCGAGGTTCGGACTGAACGGCTTCGTCATCGCCCGCGAGTCCCGCCAGGAGGCCGAGGACACGCTGCGCGAGATCGTCGCCAAGGCGCACCGCCCCGCCGTCGAGGGCTTCAAGCAGTCCGTGCAGGAGGCCGGCGCCTCCACCAAGGACGGCAAGGGCATGTGGGCGGACTCCTCCTTCGAGGACCTCGTCCAGTACAACGACGGCTTCAAGACCCGTCTCATCGGCACGCCCGAGGAGATCGCCGACCGCATCATCGAGTACAAGAAGATCGGCGTGAACCTCCTGCTGACCTGCTACCTCCACTTGCAGGAGGAGGTCGCCGCCTTCGGCCGGGACGTGATGCCGATCGTGCGCGAGAAGGAGAAGGACCTCGCCCGTGCCCACGGCACCGAGCTGAACACCGACCTGCTCCCGGTCGCCCCCGGCGTCTCCGCCGAGGAGGCCGCGGCCGCGACCTCCGAGACCCTCCCGGCCGACCACCCCGCGAAGGCCGGTGTCGCTGCGTGAGCCAGGAGACCCTCGAGAACCAGGCCCCGTCGGCCCCGGAGCCCCCGTCGGCCCCGGAGGGCGGTTTCGGGTTCCGCACCCGTGCGCTGCACGCCGGAGGCACCCCCGACGCCCAGCACGGCGCGCGCGCCGTCCCGATCTACCAGACGACGTCGTTCGTCTTCGACGACGCGGACGACGCCGGGACCCTGTTCGCGCTGCAGAAGTACGGCAACATCTACTCCCGCATCGGCAACCCCACCGTCGCCGCCTTCGAGGAGCGCATCGCCTCGCTCGAGGGCGGGATCGGGGCGGTCGCGACCGCCTCGGGGATGAGCGCCGAGTTCATCACCTTCGCGGCGCTCGTCGGCGCGGGGGATCACGTGGTCTCCTCCGCGCAGCTCTACGGCGGCACCGTCACCCAGCTCGACGTCACCCTGCGCCGCTTCGGCGTGGAGACCACCTTCGTCGCCTCCTCCGACCCGGAGGACTACCGCGCCGCGTTCCGGCCGGAGACGAAGGTGCTGTACGTCGAGGTGATCGGCAACCCCTCCGGCGAGATCGCCGACCTCGAGGGCCTGGCCGAGCTCGCCCACGAGCACGGCGTCCCGCTGGTGGTCGACGCGACCCTCGCCACCCCGTACCTGGTGCGGCCGCTCGAGCACGGCGCGGACATCGTCATCCACTCGGCCACGAAGTTCCTCGGCGGGCACGGCACCACCCTCGGCGGCGTGGTCGTCGAGTCGGGCCGCTTCGACTGGGGCAACGGGAAGTTCCCGACGATGACCGAGCCTGTCGAGTCCTACGGCGGGCTGCGCTGGTGGGACAACTTCGGCGAGTACGGCTTCCTCACCAAGCTGCGCTCCGAGCAGCTGCGCGACATCGGCCCCTCCCTCTCCGCACAGGCGGCGTTCCAGCTGCTGCAGGGCGTGGAGACGCTCCCGCAGCGGATCGACGCGCACCTGGCCGGGGCGCGCGCGGTCGCCGAGTGGCTCGACGCGGATCCGCGGGTCTCGTTCGTGACCTGGGCGGGGCTCGAGTCCCATCCGCACCACGAGCGCGCTGCGAAGTACCTGCCGCTCGGCCCCGGCTCCGTCTTCGCCTTCGGCGTCCGGCCGACGGGGGAGCACGCGAGCGCCGAGGACGAGGCGGCCGCGGCCCGCGCCGCGGGCGAGCGGGTGATCGAGAACCTGCAGCTCGCCTCGCACCTGGCGAACATCGGGGATGCGCGCACCCTCGTGCTGCACCCGGCCTCGACCACGCACCGCCAGCTCACCGCGGAGCAGCTCGTCGCCGGCGGCGTCCGGCCCGACCTCATCCGCATCTCGGTGGGCCTCGAGGACGTGGAGGACATCCTCTGGGACCTCGACCAGGCGATCACCGCGGCGACCGGCCGCAGCAGGGAGGAGCAGGCATGAGCGAGCAGACGCTCACCGCACGGACGTGGCAGGGCCCCTCGGCCCCCGAGCGGCTCGCGATCCTGCGCCGGGCGCGCTCGATCGCGATCGTCGGCGCCTCGACGAACCCCGCCCGGGCCAGCTACTTCGTGAGCACCTACCTGCTCTCGAGCGCGCCCTACGACGTCTACTTCGTCAACCCCCGCGCGACGACGATCCTCGGACAGCCGGCCTACGCCTCGCTCGCGGACCTGCCCGTCGTGCCCGACATCGTCGACGTGTTCCGCAAGGACGCCGACCTGCCGGGCGTCGCCCGCGAGGCCGTGGAGGTCGGCGCGAAGGCGCTGTGGCTGCAGCTCGGCTCCTGGAACGAGGAGGCCGCCGCGATCGCCGAGGCCGGCGGCCTGGACGTGGTGATGGACCGCTGCGTGAAGATCGAGCACGCCCGCTTCCACGGCGGGCTGCACCTGGCCGGGTTCAACACCGGCGAGATCACCTCCCGCAAGCAGCGGCTCAGCGCGCGGCGCTGAGCGTTCGCTCGGAGATCAGGCGCGGGTCGGGGTTCCCTCGACCCGCGTTCTGCTGTGCGGGGACCGTCCTGTTCAGCCCTCCACGCGAAGGTCGAGGTGCGCGGCGAGGAGGGGCGCGAGCGCGGTGACCTGTGCGGAATCGAGCGTCGCGCCCGCCAGGCCCTCGAGGTTCGCGATCGACCCCATCTCCAGCTCGCGCAGGTCCACGTCCTCGAGCCGGGCGTGGGGCAGGGTGACGGAGCCGGCGCGGCAGTTCACGAAGGCGACGCGGGAGGCGGTGACGGCGCCGAGGTCGAGCTCGTCGATCGTGCAGTTCTCGAAGAGCACGTCCTCCAGCGTGGAGGAGCGCAGGTTGATCCAGTCGAGCTTCGTCCCGGTGATGCGGGTGGAGCGGATCTCGGCGTCGTAGACGTTCAGCGCCCCGATCCGCGAGCCGACGAGCTCGACGTCGCGCCAGGTGGAGCGGGTCGCATCCAGCACCGGGGCGTTCGGGCCCTCGATCCGGGTCTCGAGCAGCCGGGCGTGCTGGAGCACGGTGGTGTGCGCGGTGACGCCGACCAGCTCGCACTCGGTGAAGGTCGCGCCGGTGAGGTCCGCCCCGGTGAGATCGGCGCCGACCAGGCGCAGGCCGTCGTGCCGGTCCTGGGCGGTCAGCTGCGCGGCGTCCGCCTCCTCGAGGTAGGGCAGGACCAGACGCTCGAGGACGGGCTGGCGGGTGGTGGTGCGGCGGCGCATGGGGACCTCGGATCGACGGCGGGCGGTCGCACTCAAGGGGACGGGGAGGGGGAGACGCTCCGGCAGGATTCGAACCTGCGACCCACTCCTCATGAGGGAGCTGCTCTACCGGGCTGAGCTACGAAGCGGTGATGTCGAACGGGTGTGACGGGACCAGCCTGCGGGACCGGTCCGGCGGTGTCGAGCGTGCTGTCATCTGCCGTCGCATTCGAGGTGCGGCACCCGCGACCTTTCCTCCACAGAGGGTGGTTATCCACATTTTCGCGTGAAATTCGGTGGAGTGTCCGAGTGGTGTGTGGTTGCATTTCAGGACGTGACGCTCGAATCCGAGCAGAATGCCTTTGGCCTGTGCATATGTTCGGATCGGCGGACAGGTGTGCGCGCGACAGCTTCTCCCCGCTCAGTGTTATCCACATTCTTCTGCGGGGCTTTCCTTTGTCGGTGGGGGCCGGAAGAATAGGGCCATGACTCTCGCAGTGCAGGACCTCGACGCGGCTGCTGGTGATCCCCACCAGCAGCTGGTCGACGCCGTGCGCGCGGGAGGTCCCGGAGCGCTCGCCGAGGAGCTCGGAGACCGCGCCCATGTGCTGAGCGCCCTGACCGGGTTCCCGCAGGAGCTGTTCACCGCCGCGGATCCGTCGGCCGAGGCGTTCCGCGACGTGATCGGCAGCCTGCACGCCCTGCGCAGCGCGATCGACGCGCTCGAGATCCGCGCCGTCGTCGCGCTCGCCGATTCCCTCACCCTGCGCAGGCAGGCCGAGGCGCGTGCGCACGCCGCGCAGGAGTCGGGGGAGGAGCCGCCGCCCGCACAGCTGCTGCGCGCGGCATCCCGTGAGGCGGCCCGCGAGGTCTCGATGCTCACCCGCCGCTCCCCGGCGTCCGCCTCCCGCTCGCTCGCCGCCCGGCGACGGCTCGTCGCAGACATGCCGGTGATGCTCTCCGCTTTCGCGGACTCCCAGGTCACGACCGAGGACGCCTATCGCACCGCCCGCTCCTTCGCCCCGCTCACCCCGGCCCAGCGCCGCGAGGCGGACCGGCTGCTCGGGGAGCGCCTGCCCTATCTCGACGGCGCCGGCTCCGAGGAATGGGCCGACGCCCGCGCCGCCGCGATCTCCCTCGCCGACCCGGACGGCGAGGCCCGCCGCCACCAGCACGCGAAGCGCGACCGGCACGTGACGGTGCGCCGCGGCGAGCACGGCATGGCCACGGTGACGGCGCACGTCACTGCGCTGGACGCGGCCCTGATCCGCAAGCGTCTCTCCCTCGAGGCCGAGCGCCTGCGCGCCGCCGGTGATCGCCGCGGGCACCAGGCCATCCAGGCCGACACCTTCGTGGACACCCTGATCGGCCGCAGCGAGAGCATGGAGCCGGTGACCCTGGACATCGGCGTGATCATCACCGACCACGTGCTCCTGGACCCCGGCACGGGTGACCTCGCCCAGATCGAGGGCTACGGCACCGTTCCCGCCGAGACGGTGCGCGAGTCCCTGCGCGGACCGCTGGATGCCCTGATAGGCGACGCCAACAGCGGCGACGAGGCGCTCGGGCCCGACGGTCCGGCGCTGCGCGCCGTGCTGCGACGTCTGTACGAGCACCCGAGGGCCGAGGAGCTCGTCGGCGTCGAGTCCCGGGCGCGGGCCTTCCCGCCTGCGCTCGCCCGCTTCATCCGCCTGCGCGACCGGACCTGTCGCGGCCCTCACTGCAGCGCCCCTATCCGCCACATCGACCACATCCGGCCCCACGCCGCCGGCGGCCGCACTTGCCTGGACAACGGACAGGGAGCCTGCGCGTACTGCAACGACAAGGAGCAGCAGCTGGCGAGCGTGGAGCGGGTCGGGGATCCGGCGGTCGACGGGCACGTGGTGGAGTGGACGACCCGGCTCGGCACCACCCGACGGACCCGCTCGGCACGGCTCAGCGCGGCAGAGGACGAGAGGCAGGATCCTCCGTCGTCGAGCGAGCCGGACGACGTCGAGCCGCCACCGCACCGCCCGTGTTGAGGACGGCCGGGCGGAGGATCAGGGGAGGTCGAAGGTCGTCCACCGCGTGCCGTCGAAGGCGAGGACCCCTTCGCGCGAGCTCAGGCAGAACAGCATGTCCTCCTTGGCGGACCAGACCATGCTGTCCACCGCGGACTCGGACTCGATCTCGTGCCGGGTCTCCTCGCCGCTCTCCCGGTCCCACAGCAGCAGCTCCTCGTCGGCGTGCAGCGCGACGCGGTGCCCCGGCCCCACCGCGAGATCCGCGAACCAGGTCGAGGCGGTCACGGGGCCCTCGACCACGGAGCCGTCCGTCCCGACCGCCATGAGCGCTCGCGGTTCGTCGGCGGCCACGATCAGGGCGCCGTCCGCCGCATGGTCGAGCGCGAAGACGATCCCCGGCACGTCCTCGAGAATCTCCGTGCGCCGGCCCGTCATCGGGTCCCAGAGCGTCGTCGGGTTCGCCTCATCGCCTTCGCTGGAGGACGAGGTGGCGCCGACCGCGAGGACGGAGCCGTCGGGCGAGTAGCTGAGATTCCGGTTGTGCCGCGGTCCGGTCCGCAGGACGTGCCCGCTGCCGCAGGACTCCGGGTCCATGTCCCACAGACGTACGGTCCTGTCCGACCCCGAGGAGGCCAGCTGCGTGCCGTCCGGGCTGAACGCGAGATCGAGGATCGCCGCGGTGTCGCCGCGCGGCAGCTCGTGCCCGAACAGTGTGCGCTCGAGCGTTCCCTCGAGATCGACGATCGAGACCAGACGGCCGTCGCCGATCGCCAGGCGGTCCCCGTCCGGGTGCCAGGCGAGCCTGCCCAGCATCGGAGGGCGGAATCTATGGATCACCGCCCCGGTCCCCGCATCCCAGAGGACGATGCCCCTGGTCTCGGCGTGCTCAGGATCCTGTGGGAAGCCCATCTCGCAGGCCGCGAGCGTCGAGCCGTCGGGGGAGATCGTGAGGGTCGAGGACATGAACAGCAGGGACTCGTCGAACGGGACGGGATCCACGATGACGCCCTCCGGCACCGTCTCGTACGCCTCCTCGGGGATCTCCTCGGAGGGGTCTATGCAGATGCCGGGGCTTCCCGACCCGGGCAGGGGCGGGAGACCGCCCGAGCATCCTGCGAGCGCCAGGGCGCCGGGGAGGGCGGTCGCGCCCAGCAGCAGGCGTCGGCGCGAGCAGTCCGTCATCGTCATCGCCTCTTCGTCCCCATGGTCGCGAGCCGCTGCACGCCGTCGTCCGAGCGCGTGACCGGGCTGGTCATCGTGCCTCGATGCTAGGAGCGTTGCGCGGAGACGGCCATGGGGAGCGCTCCCCATGCCCGGCCTCCCTGCCGTGGCCCACCGCCCCTCAGGGCAGCTCGAACTGCCGCCACTGCGTCCCGTCCCAGGCGGAGATCCCTTCCGACTCGCTCAGCGTGTACAGCGTCGCCTCGTCCGGGGACCAGCAGACTCTCTCCAGGAGCGACCTCTCGAGCGTCTCCTGCTCGTCGCTGTCCCGATCCCACAGCTGGAGGGTGCCCGACGCGCTGAGCACCGCGACCCGGGTTCCCGTGCCGACGGCCAGGTCCCTGAATCGTGCCGCGTCCACCGGCGGGCCCGTGCTCGTCGATCCGTCCGGCGCGTGCACGGTGAGCGAGGACGGCTCGTCGAGCACCTGGACCAGGGAGCCGTCCCCGCTGTACCCGAGCCCGAGCACCACCCCGTCGACCCCGTCGAGGACCTCCTCACGCCGGCCGCTGCGCGGATCCCACAGCCCGGTCGGCTTCCCGCCCTCGTCGGCGCCCGACTGCTCGACGCCGCCGACGGCGAGGCGCGTGCCGTCGGGCGAGAACGCCACGGTTCTCTGTCGACGGGTTCCCGGGGTGAGGACCCGGGTGCCCGTGCAGCTGTCCGCGGAGGTCGAGTACAGCCGGACGGCGCCGTCGCTGGCCGAGGCCGCCAGCAGCGATCCGTCCGGGCTGTAGGCGACGTCGAGGATCCGCGCGGCAGTCCCACGGGGATCCGCATTGCCCACGAGGTTCCGCAGCAGCGAGCCCTCGACATCCACCTCCGCGACGTGGAGGGCGTCGCCGACCGCGAGGCGCGATCCGTTCGGGTGCCAGGCCAGCGGCCCGATGGCGCGGGGCTTCAGCCGACGCACGATCTCCCCGGTGCGCGTGTCCCACAGCAGCACTCCGTGGGTGTCTGCGAGGTCGAGCTGGTACCGGTCCGGGGCCTCGCAGGCCGCGATGAGCGTGCCGTCGGGGGAGACGACCGGGGTCTGTATCTCGAAGTAGTGCTCCTCCGACGGCGGCACGATCCGGGCTCGGGCGCCCCGCGGCCGGCGGGGCGGCTCCGGCTCGGGCACCTCCTCGTCCGGTCCGAGGCAGCTGCCCGCCTCCGGGCTGCTCCCGCAGCCGGGAAGCAGCAGCGCCGCCGGCAGGGCCGCGGCGCCGAGCAGCCAGCGACGCCGTGGCAGGCTGTGCACGTCATGGGGGAGCGTCATGGCATCACGTCCTCGAGGGGGACGCAGGGAGCAGTCGTGCTGCCGGGCGGCTCATGAGGTGACCGGGACACCGGCATCGCGCTGGTACTGCTGGAGCTCCTCGAGAGTGATCTCCTCTGCGAACTCCTCCCCTTCCTCGAAGGCATCGTCCTCGAGCGGCTGCTCCCGGTACGCCTCGTACTCCTCGGTCCAGGCGTCCTTCTCTGATTGCGGGGCGTCCTCGCCCGGCTGGTCCTCTGCCGGAGGGTCCACGTAGTCCTTGTCGTTCTCGCGCCAGGCCTCGATCTCCTCCTGCGTGACGCCGTGCTCCTCCTCGACGCGGTCGTACTCCGCGGCGCTGTCGTCCTCCCGCCAGAACTGCCACGCCGGCGGAGCGTCGGTCTCCTCGACCCAGTTGTCCTGTGCGGCATGCCGGGCCTCGTGCGCGACGGTGTTGAGCGAGTCCGGGTCGGCAACATGGTTCTCGTCGATCTGGATGTGCTCCCCGCGCAGGGGATGCCAGATGTCGAACTCGTACCAGAAGCCGAGTGCTCCGTCCTTCGACAGATCCTCGAAGTAGACGGGCACGTCGTCGACACCCTGACGCTCGAGCTCCTGGGCCGCGATCTCCCGCAGGACCCGCTTCTGCTCAGACGCGTCCATTGCGTTCCAGGCGTCGGCGACCTCCTGGCTCACCTTCCCGTCACCGCCGCCGCCGGCGCGGCGCCCCCGGCCCGGTGCACTGCTGGAAGGCTCAGGTGCGTTGCCGGATGAGCCCGCCACGCCGCCCTCGCGCTCGCCCTGCGAGGCGGTCTCCTGCTGATCCACCTCCTCCTCGAGCAACGTCCCGGCGGCCGCGAGCGCGGTGCACTGCTCGCGCAGCAGCCGAGACGCGCCGGTGCTCCAGTCCGCGCGGAAGCGCTCCGCGTCCGGCCCCCGCCAGATCGACTCACTCGCCCGCACGAGCGCATCGAGCACGCCGTGCCGCTCCTCGAGACGTTCGCCGGCAGCCCGCAGACGCTCGGCATGAGCCTCGCCCTGCGCGGTGTCCATGCCGATGAGCCCCATGGCCTCCCCTTTCGTCCCGTTCCGGGATCGACCCTAGGGGAAATCTGGCATCGAGGACATGGGGAGTCCTCCCCTGTGGACGGAGCTCAGCTCCGCGGATCGGCTTCGGTCCCGTCCTGCTGCGCGGCGGCCGACGGGGCGAGCCAGAGCAGCCGGAACCACACCTCGCCGCCGTCCTCGAGAGTGTGGACGTCGAACTGTCCGCGCTCGTCGGAGACCTGCCGCTGGGCGGTCGGGCGCTGAGAGGAGGCGCGCAGGATGTCGTACTCGTCCTCGATGCGGAGCACCGAGCACGGCTCCTCCTCGGAGCCGCTGCCCGAGGCCGCGATGCTGTCGAGCGCGAGCCGGGAGAACTTCGCCTCGATGCGGCCTGCCTCGGCGTCGCCCAGCTCGGTGAGCGCCCCCGCGAGATAGCCGTGCGCGGACGGGCTCAGGAGCGCGCCGGGCATCCACGAGCGGATCAGGTCGACGATCTCCCGGTGCTTCCCGGCGCGCAGCAGCGGGACGACCCCCCGGGAGACGGAGAGCAGAGGGTCGTAGCGGGGAGCAGCCATGATCCCGGCCTGCAGGTCGTGAAGACCCTCGGGCGTCGGGTCCAGGGCGTAGGCCTCGACGAGGTCGTTCAGGGACATCGTGTGTCCTTTCGCTGGTCAGGTGGGAGAGCCGTGGAGGCGGAGGAGGCCCCTGTCGGTCGGCGCGTCAGGAGCGTCAGGGCGTCTCGAAGCTGCTCCAGGACTCGCCGCCGGACCAGGCGACGACGCCCTGGGACGGGGAGGCGCTGTACAGCGTCGTGCCGTCGGGGGAGAACACCAGCCGGCCGGCGGACCCTCGCACGACGGGCAGCTCGATCAGCGTGCCGTCCTCGGCGTGCGCCAGCCCGGCGACCGTCCCGGGGAGGTCCGGCCCGGCGCCTGTCCGCGTCCCGGCGTGCGGGTCCCAGAGCTCGACCGTGCCGTCCTCGGCGCAGAGGGCGAGCGTGTCGTCGGCGGGGGAGAGGCTGAGCGCGATCACCGTCCGAGCTCCGCAGCGATCTCGTGCTCGACCTCGCAGGTCTCGTCCTCGAGGTGCCAGATCGTGACGCGTCCGTCGGCGCCGAGCACCACCAGGCGGGTGCCGTCGGCGGTGAGGGCGAGATCGCCGACCCGGTTCCCGATCCGGGGGCCGAAGGGCTCCTCGCCGCCGGTCAGCACCTTCAGCACCTCGCCGTCCGCCTCGCGGAGCTCGGCGGTCGTGACGCCCCCGATCGCGAGCCGCCCGCGGGAATCCGCGGCGATCGCACAGACCAGGCCGTTGTCGAGCCGTTCGAGGATCGTGCCGTCCGCGGTGCTCCACACGACGGTCCCGAAGGTGTCCGACTCGCCGAGCATCAGCGCGTCCGAGGTCTGCTGGGCCGCGATCCGTTCCCCGCCCGCGAACAGGGCCAGTCCGTCCTCCGACAGAGGCCGGTCCGGGATCGCCTCGTTCTCCGGGCCGGCGTCCGCGCGCGCGGGCAGCAGGCTCGCACCGAGCAGTCTCCGTCGGCTGGGGGAGAGGGGCATCGTCGCTCCAGGGGATCATCGGCGCCTCGGACCGGACGGCGTTGCGGTCTCGCCGTCCTCCCGATGCTAGGCGAGCCGCCCGCAGGCCACGATGGGGAGCGCTCCCCATCTCAGCCACAGGACGGGCGGCGCCCATGGACCCCTAGCCGGCCCTCAGGCCCCCGCGGCCGCCTTCGCCGCCGCCGGCAGCACCGCCGCGATCCGGTCGAGGACCTCGTCGGTGTGGGCGGTGGAGACGAACCACGCCTCGAAGGCCGAGGGAGGGAGGTACACCCCGCCCTCGAGCATCGCGTGGAAGAAGCGGGTGAACGCCTCGGTGTCCTGCGCCTTCGCGTCGTCGTAGGTCGTGACGGGCTCGCCGCGGAAGAACACCGAGAACAGGGTGCCGGCGGTCTGGACCACGTGCGGGACGCCCTCGGCGGTCAGCGCGTCGGCGACCAGCTGCTGCAGCGTCCTCGAGGCCCGGCCGAGCGTCTCGTAGGCCGCGTCGTCGAGCCCGGCGAAGGTCGCGAGCCCCGCCGCGGTCGCGAGCGGGTTCCCCGAGAGGGTGCC
The DNA here is from genome assembly GCF_001807385.1 of Brachybacterium sp. HMSC06H03. NCBI lineage: Bacteria > Bacillati > Actinomycetota > Actinomycetes > Micrococcales > Dermabacteraceae > Brachybacterium > Brachybacterium sp. HMSC06H03. Next base: position 24,664 of record NZ_KV788839.1, read on the forward strand.
GGCCTGGTAGACGGGGCCGGCCGGGGCGAGCAGGCCCATCAGGTCCTCGCGCCCGCCGAAGGCGCCGACGGGCAGACCGCCGCCGATCACCTTGCCGAAGGTCATCAGGTCCGGCGCCCAGTCCTCGCCGGTGCCTCGCGGGCCGTCGACCCCGTAGTGCCCCTCGCGGCTCGCGCGGAAGCCGGTGAGCACCTCGTCGCTGATCAGCAGCGCACCGGCGGCGTGCGCCGTGTCGGCGAGGAACCGGTTGAAGCCCACCCCGTCCTCGGCGAGCGGCGGGACGACGCCCATGTTCGCGGGCGCGGCCTCGGTGATGATCGCGGCGATCTCACCGCCGCGCTCGGCGAACAGGGACGTGACGGCCTCGCGGTCGCCGTAGGGCAGCACGACCGTGTCCTTCGCGGTCGCGGCGGTGACGCCGGCCGAGCCCGGCATGGCGAAGGTCGCGACCCCGCTGCCCGCCTCGGCGAGCAGCGCGTCCACGTGCCCGTGATAGCAGCCGGCGAACTTCACGACCACGTCGCGGCCGGTCGCGGCGCGGGCCACGCGCAGCGCGCTCATCGTCGCCTCGGTGCCGGAGTTGACCAGGCGCAGCTGCTCGACGGGGCCGATGCGGCGTGCGACCTCCTCGGCGAGGGTGACCTCCCCGGCCTGCGGGGCGCCGAAGGACAGGCCCCGCCCGGCCGCCTCCCGCACCGCCTCGACCACGCCGTCATGCGCGTGGCCGAGGATCATCGGACCCCAGGAGCCGACCAGGTCGACGTACTCGTTGCCGTCCGCGTCGGTGAGCAGGGCGCCCTTCGCGCTGGTGAGGAACGGGGGCGTGCCGCCGACGGAGCCGAAGGCGCGCACGGGCGAGTTCACGCCGGAGGGGATGACGCGGCGGGCGCGGTCGAAGAGATCGGCGG
>NZ_KV788840.1:0-3227 GCF_001807385.1 Brachybacterium sp. HMSC06H03
TGGGCCGAGCGCGGCGGCGGTGGCGGCCACGAGGCCGCCGGCGCGGGCGAGCACCTCGCGCACCAGCGGCTCGAGCACGCTCTGCCGGCCGTCGCCGATCACGATCAGGGCGTGCATCCCCTCCGCTCCCCGCTCGGCGACGAGGCGGACGTGGCGACGGAGGTTCTCGCCGCCGCACGGAGCGAGCAGGTCGTGCAGGGAGGACCGGGTGATCAGGGGCTGGCGGCCCGGTGCGGCGGTGCCGGACAGGAGCAGGCAGTCCGAGGGGGCCTCGTACAGGCTGAGCCGCGCCTCGGCGAGGAGCTCGGCGGGGTCGGCGGCCGCGCCGAGGTGGCGGCCGGGATCGGCGGGGGTGATGTGCGTCGTCATGCCCCGACCCTGCGCGATCGGGCGGCCGAGCGGGCGGGAGGAGCGCGCCCTGGGGACGGAGCCCCGGTGGGGAGGAACGGTCGCGTCGCGCCCGGGCGTGCGCGGGAGGTCCCAGGCGTGCATGGGAGGATCAGGGGCACCCGTGCGAAAGGACCCCTCGATGACCGCTGCCTCGCCGACTCCCCCCGCCGCTCGCCTCTCGGATCTCGACGCGCTGCTCGTCTCCCGGATCGAGGAGGTCACGTCCGCCGAGCTCTCCGAGCGCAGGGCGCAGCTGGGGCGGATCTCGACGGAGAGCGCGGCGCTGGTGGACGACCTCGAGGCCTTCCTCGAGGGCGGGAAGCTGCTCCGTCCCCGGTTCTGCTTCTGGGGCGGGGTCGCGGCGCTCCGCCGGGAGCCGACGGCCGAGGAGGTGGAGGCGCTCGCGAGGCTGGGCGCGGCGATCGAGCTCGTGCAGGCGGCGGCGCTGCTCCACGACGACGTGATCGACCACTCCCCCGTGCGGCGGGGACGCCCGGCGCAGCATGTCCGGGCCCAGCGCTCGCACGAGGCCGCCGGGCTCTCCGGCTCCGCCGAGGAGTTCGGCGTCGCGGTCGCGATCGTGCTCGGCGACATCGCCCTGACCTGGGCGGAGCAGATCGCAGCGGCGATCCCGGGTCCCGCCGCGCGCGTCGCGGCGGCCCGCGCCGAGTTCGAGGCCATGCGCACCGAGGTGATGTCCGGGCAGCACCTCGACATCCTCCATCAGGCGGGCGGCTTCGCCTCCGCCCCCGATGCGGAGCAGGCCGCGCTCTCGGTGATCCGCTGGAAGACGGTGCCGTACACCGTGCTGCGGCCCGTGCGGATGGGGGCGGCGCTGATGGGCGCCGAGGAGTCGGAGCTCGAGGCGCTCTCCAGCTGGGCGATCGAGGTGGGGACCGCGTTCCAGCTGCGCGACGACCTGCTCAGCGTGGTCGGGGACCAGGACGCCACCGGCAAGCCGATCGGCGGCGACATCGTCGAGGGCAAGCGCACCGTGCTCCTGGCCCGCGCCGAGGCCGCGGCCGACGTCGAGGGACAGCGCCTGCTCTCGCGCGTGGTCGGCGATGCCGAGGCGGACGAGGCGGCCGTCCACGCCGTGCACGAGCTCATGGTCGCGACGGGGGCCGTCGCCTCGGTCGCCGCCGACGTGCGCGCTCGCGCCGCCCGGGGCCGGGAGCTCCTGGAGGCCGCCGAGGGGCTGGGAGAGCTGGGCCGCGCCGGGCTCGAGGCGCTCGCAGCACGTGCGACGGACGTCGACTCGCTGCGGGCCTGAGGAGGCCGGCGCCGACCGGGACGGGACGTCCCGGTCGGCCTGCCGGGCGGTGACTCAGAGGGCGAGGGCGAGCGCCCGGCGGCGCACCTCGCCGCGCTGGCCCCGGCGGAGGTGGTCGATGGGACGGCCGGGGAGCGAGTCGTCCTCCTCGAACAGCCAGGCCAGCAGCTCCGCGTCCTCGAAGCCGCCGTCGCGCAGCACGGTGATCGTGCCGGGCAGGTGCGGGGTGATCTCGCCGCCCTTGAGCAGCAGCGCCGGCACCATGCGCACCACGGGATCCCCGCGCCGCACGGCGACCAGCCGGCCCTCCTCGATGAGGCGGCGGACGCGCGAGACCTCGACGCCGAGATGCTCGGCGACGTCGGGAAGGGTGAGCCATTCGGTGATGAGGGTGTCCAGGTCGTTCACGGGACCAGAGTGCCACGGCTCCGGCGGCCCGCGCATCCCGTCGACCCCGTCACTGTGCCGCGCGCCGCGTGTGTCGTTCCCCGTTCCGGGGCCCCTCGCCCCATAGATTCGGACACGTGAGCTCGGCGACGTCGACTTCCCCCGGCATCAGCCTGCTCCTCGACGACCGCTACCGGGTCGAGGAGCCGATCGCGCGCGGCGGAATGGCGACCGTGCACCGCGGGCACGACCAGCGCCTGGACCGCGTCGTGGCCCTGAAGATCATGCATCCACACCTCGCGATGGACGAGGACTTCCGCCGTCGCTTCGGACGGGAGGCGCGCTCCGCCGCCCGCCTCGCCCACCGCAACGTCGTCGGCGTCTTCGACCAGGGCGAGGACGAGGACCGCATCTACCTCGCCATGGAGCTCATCGAGGGCGAGACGCTGCGCGCCCGGATCGTGGAGCGCGGCCGTCTCACCGTCGGCGAGTCCCTCGAGATCACGGCGCAGGTGCTGGAGGCGCTGGTCGCCGCGCATGGGGCCGGGATCGTCCATCGGGACATCAAGCCCGAGAACATCCTGCTGGACCGGCAGGACACCGTGAAGGTCGCCGACTTCGGGCTCGCCCGCGCGATCGGCGCGAACAACTCCTCCACCGGCGCCGCCCTGCTCGGCACCGTCGCCTACATCAGCCCCGAGGTGGTCACCCGCGGCGAGGCCGACGAGCGCAGCGACCTCTACTCCCTCGGCGTGGTCCTGTTCGAGATGCTGACCGGACGGCAGCCCTTCCGCGGCGAGCAGCCGGTGCACATCGCCTTCCAGCACGTCCACGAGGACATCCCCGCACCCTCGACGCTGGTCTCCGGCATCCCCCGCTCTCTGGACTCCCTGATCACCTGGGCCTGCGCGCGCGGGGTCGAGCAGCGACCCGCCTCCGCTGCGGACCTGCTGAAGGCGGTGCGGGAGCTCCTCCGCACGCTCCCCGCGGCGGTGCTCGCCGCCCGGCCCGAGGAGATCGAGCCGAGCGACACCGGCGACGTCCCCCGCCCCACCTCCTCGCTGGACGAGGTCGCGGCCGACATCTCCCGCGGCCCGCGCGTCTTCGCGCCCGGCGGCGCCGATGCCGAGACCACCGCGCCCGACGCCGGCGGGGAGGCGGAGGGCGAGGACGGGAC
>NZ_KV788841.1:0-9387 GCF_001807385.1 Brachybacterium sp. HMSC06H03
CCGCCGCGCGCGCCGCGCTGCGGGGCGCGGTCGACGGCGAGCTGCACGGTCTCCTCGGAGCGGAGCACGGGGCCGGCCTGCGGGCCGGGGACGAGCACGCCGTAGTCGCCCTCCGCCTCGAGGACCCCCCGTGCGAGCAGCTGCCGGATCGCAGTGCGCCACTCCTTCTCCGAGAGCTCCTCGCCGATGCCCCACACGCTCAGCTCGTGGTGGCGGGAGGACAGGGAGCGCTCGGACTCGCGGCCCAGCAGCACGTCCACCACCTGGCCGGAGCCGAAGCGCTGCCCGCGCTCCCGGTCCAGCCGGATCACGGCGGAGAGGAGCTTCTGCGCCGCGACCGTCGCGTCCCAGGTCTGCGGCGGGTTCAGGCAGGTGTCGCAGTTGCCGCAGGGGGAGGAGTCCTGGCCGAAGTAGCGCAGCAGCTGCACGCGCCGGCAGTCGACCGTCTCGCACAGGGCGAGCATCGCGTCGAGATGCGAGCGGGCGTTGCGCTTGAACTGCTCGGAGCCCTCGCCGCCCTCGATGAACTTCCGCTGGCTGACCACGTCGCCGAGGCCGTAGGCCATCCACGCGGTCGAGGGCAGGCCGTCGCGGCCCGCGCGGCCCGTCTCCTGGTAGTAGCCCTCGATGGACTTGGGCAGGTCGAGATGGGCCACGAAGCGCACGTCGGGCTTGTCGATCCCCATGCCGAAGGCGATCGTCGCGACCATGATCAGCCCGTCGGCGCGCAGGAACCGCTCCTGGTGGTCCTGGCGCACCTCCGGCGGCAGGCCCGCGTGATACGGGAGCGCGGGGATGTCGCGGTCGGCGAGCCACTGCGCGGTGGTCTCCACCGACTTGCGGGAGAGGCAGTAGACGATCCCGGAGTCGCCCTCGTGCTCGGCGGTGATCAGGCGCAGCAGCTGCTCGCGCGGGGAGGACTTCGGCTCGATGCGGTACTGGATGTTGGGGCGGTCGAAGCTCGCCACGAAGTGCCGGGCCTGCTGCATCTGCAGGCGCTCGGTGAGCTCGCGGTGGGTCGCCTCGGTCGCGGTCGCGGTCAGCGCGATGCGGGGCACGCCGGGGAAGGCGTCGGCGAGCATCGACAGGCCCAGGTAGTCGGGGCGGAAGTCGTGGCCCCACTGGGAGACGCAGTGCGCCTCGTCGATCGCGAACAGCGCGAGCTGGGCGCGCTGCAGGAGCTGGACGGTGCGGGGGAGGACCAGGCGTTCCGGCGCCATGTACAGCAGGTCCAACTCTCCGGCGAGCAGCTGCTGCTCGACGGCCTGCGCCTCGTGCATCTCGAGGGTGGAGTTGAGGTACGCGGCGCGGATGCCGACCGCCTCGAGCGCCGCGACCTGGTCCGCCATCAGCGCGATCAGCGGCGAGACGACGATTCCGGTGCCCTCCCGCAGCAGGGCGGGGATCTGGTAGCACAGCGACTTGCCGCCGCCGGTGGGCATCAGCACCACCGCGTCCCCGCCGCTCGCGACCTGGTCGATGATCGCGGCCTGCTCGCCCCGGAAGGAGTCGTAGCCGAAGACCCGCGAGAGGATCGCGAGCGCCTCCTCCGTCCGTCCGGCGTCGCCTTCTCGCAGCGCGGAGACGGCATCGACGAGAGGAGGGGTGCTCATGCCCGCCACTCTAGGCCGCGGGGCCGACGGGCCGCGAGCGGGAGGGCCCGGCTGTGGACGGCGGCGGGGAGTGCTCTCACTCGTCCTTCGCCCACACCCCGGTGTCGATCGGTCGGCCGATGGCGAGCGCGGCGAGGAGGCCGACCGCGGCGAGGCCGACGGGAAGCCACATGGCGTCGGCCATCGCCGCGGCGTACGGGGCGTGCAGGAACGGGGGCAGGGAGCCTGCTCCGGACTCCGCGCCCGCCGGAGCAGCGCTCTGGCCCCTGGTCGCCTCCCCGAGGCGGGAAGCGATCCGGTCGGCCATGAGCGTCGCGATGCCGGCGGAGCCGAGCACCGAGCCGACCTGCCGCATCTCGTTGTAGACGCCGGATCCGGCGCCGGCCTGCGAGGGCGGGAGATTGCGGGTCGCGGTCAGGGACAGCGGCCCCCAGATGCAGGCGTTCCCGATCCCGATCAGCACGAACGGCAGCAGCAGGAGCAGCACGGAGGCGTCCGGGCCCATCAGCAGGGAGAGCCACAGCAGCCCGCCCGCCAGCGAGGCGAAGCCGATCAGCGCCAGCGGTCGCGGGTCGTGGCTCGTCATCCAGCGGCCGACGAGCGGCGCGAGGACCAGCGAGAGCACCGCGGAGGGTGCCGTCATCAGCGCCGCCTGCGTCGGTGACATGCCGAGCACCTGCTGGAAGAACAGCGTGGTGGGGATCGCGAAGCTGAGCACGGTCGCGCCCATCATCGCGATCGCCACGTTCGCGACCGAGAAGTTGCGATCGCGGAACAGCGACAGCGGCACCAGCGGTTCGCGCCGCATCACCGCCTGCCAGAGGACGAACACCGCCAGCACCAGCACCCCGGCGAGGATCATCCCGGGCACCGTCACGGGCACGCCTGTGTCCACGGGGCCGATCACGAGGGAGTCCGTGATCGTGCCCCAGTCGTAGCTGTCGCCCTCCTGGATCCCGAACACCAGCAGGAACAGGCCCGTCGCCGAGAGCGCCACGCCGAGCCAGTCGAAGGAGTGCGAGCGGCGCGGGAAGCGCGGCACGTTGCGGAGCACCAGCGCGATCGCGAGCACCCCGACGGGCACGTTGACGAAGAAGATCCACTCCCAGCCCGGCCCGTCCACCAGCAGCCCGCCGAGGACGGGGCCGACGAGGCTCGCGACCCCTGCCGTCGCGCCCCACACGGCCATCGCCTGACCTCGCCGCTGCGGCGAGAACATGCGGGTGATCATCGACATGGTCTGCGGGGTCATCATCCCCGCACCGAGGCCCTGCACCACGCGCGCCACGATCAGCATCGCCACGCTCCCCGCGAGCCCGCACCACAGGCTCGAGGCGGTGAACACGACGAGCCCGACGAGATAGACCGACTTCAGCCCCAGCCGGTCCCCGAGCCGCCCCGTGATCAGCAGCGGCACCGCGTAGGCGAGCAGATAGGCGCTGGTCACCCACAGCAGGCCCGTCAGGTCCGCCCCCAGGTCCTCCTGCATCCGCGGGATCGCGACCGTGACGATCGTGGTGTCGACCAGGATCATGAAGAAGCCCAGCACGATCGACCACAGCGCGGGCCAGGGACGGTCCAGGCGGGGGTCGCGGGCGGGGCTGGGACGCGTGGCGTCGGGCATGCATGTCCTCCAGGAGGGGAGCGGCGCACGGGCGAGGGCGCAGGGGACGAGGCAGGGGAAGAGTACGCCTCGTGCGCTCCTGGCCTGTGCGTCGTCGTGTGAACCGTGCCGGGTCGCTCCCGGGCCGATGCTGTCCGGCTCTATGCCGGGATCCTCGGGATGATGGTCGGCTCAGGGCTCGTGCAGATCTTCTCCGACGCCTTCGTCTCGATCTCCAGCCCCACCACCTTCGGACTGTTCGCACTGCTCGCGGCTGGACTCGTGAACTTCTTCGTCCCCTCCGGCGGCGGCCAGTTCGCCGTGCAGGGGCCGATCATGCTCAGCGCCGGCGCGGAGCTCGGCGTGGCCCCGCGATCACGATCATGGCCTTCTCCTACGGCGACCAGTGGACCGACATGATCCAGCCCTTCTGGGCGATCCCGCTGCTGGCGATCGCCCGGCTGAAGATGCGTGACATCCTCGGATACACCACGATCGTGCTGATCGCCTCGGGGCTCGTCTTCGGGGCCACGCTCGTGATCGTCTCGCTCTGAGTCCGAGGAGGCCTCCGCATGCAGGTCGTCGACACTGTCGCGGCGCTCGAGGCGCTCGGGGACACCCCCGGGTGCGCGGTCGCCCGCGACCTCCAGGACCCGGTCGTCGAGGCGGCCGTCCGGACCTGGGGGATCCCGGGCCCGCGCACCGACGAGCTCGCCCGTCGGCCCTTCGCGCACCTGACGGGCGGGCGGCTCGAGCTCGTGCTGCTCCTGCCGGACCACGGCGCGCAGCACCTGACCGTGCGGATCCACGCCGCCGCCGCAGGGGTGCTCGTCATGGGGGCGCCGGAGGCGCTGGAGGCGGTGCGCGCGGAGGCGGCGGCCGCCGACGGCGTCCTCGAGGCGGTCGTCGGCATGCTGCTGGCCGTCGCGCAGCGCGGCGAGGAGGTGCTGGACGGGTTCGAGGACGAGAGCGAGCGGTTCGAGGACCGGGCCGACGGCTACGCCGCCTCGGCGCAGCGTCGCCTGATGGGCAGGCGGCGGGCGGAGCTCTTCCGCATCCAGGAGGCCCAGGCCGCGATGCATCGGCTGTGCCTCCCGGAGGAGCAGCTCTCCCAGGAGCTCCCCAAGGAGCTGCGCCACCGGCTGCGTCGGGCCGCGGTCGAGTTCGAGGCGAACGGCTCCGCCGCCGCACGCCTCCACGCGGTGCTCGGCGATCTGCTGGCCGAGCAGGGAGCCGTCGTCAACGAGCGGCTCACCCTGGTCGCGACGATCTTCCTGCCGCTCACGCTCGCGACCGGGTTCTTCGGCATGAACTTCGCCTGGATGCAGGAGCGGACCGGCAGCGCGGGCGCCTTCGTGCTGCTGGGGATCGTGCTGCCGGCGCTCGCGACCGTGATCACGCTCGTGGTGGTGCGCCGGCTCACCGGCTCCCGCTGATCCTCTCCCACACCACGGGACCTCCCGCGTCCCAGATCTCCCCGCCGTCCCCGACCACCACCAGCAGGGAGCGGGCCCGGGACAGGCCCACGTACAGCAGCTGCCGTGCCCGCTCCGCGGCGCCGAAGCCGTTGACCGCGAGCACGACGACGGGACGCTCGAGCCCCTTGAAGCCCAGCACGTGCCCGTAGAACACGTCGGTCGCGGAGAAGAACCCGTCCCAGTAGCCGTCGTACCCCTCGTGCTCGATCTGCGTCCTCTGCTCCGGGTGGCGGCTGCCTGTGGTCAGCAGGGCGATCTGCCCAGGCTCCCAGCCCTCGTCCATCAGCTTCTCGACCGCGTCGTCGGCGGTCGCGACCGCGTCCTCGGCGGAGGAGGCGAGATAGCGCACGGGCGCCCCGGCCGGCAGCCGCGGGGTCTGCTCCACCGGGGTGAGCGGCGCGAAGGCGTGCGCGATCGTGCGGGTGCTGCGCAGGTTGTCGTCCAGCGGGAAGGGGTTCAGCGTGATCGGGGCGCGGCCCTCGCGGTCGAAGACGCTCTGGTGCTCGTCGGCGAACACGAACAGGACACCCTCCGCGGGGTCGCGCAGGCAGGGCTGCAGCGCCTCCGACCAGGCGTCGGCGAAGTCCTGCGCCTCGTCGACGACGATCGCGTCGAAGAGCTCGTCCTCGTCGGTCTCGCCCGCGAGCTGCGCGAGACGGGCCGGGAGGTGCTCCTCGTAGTACTCGACCGGGGAGCCGCCGAACTCCTGCTCGGTCTCGGCGCCCCAGCCCACCGGCAGGTCGTGGAAGAGCCCCACATAGGCGGGACGCTCCTGCTCCGGCCAAGTCGCGGCGAGCAGCTGGAAGTGCCGGGCGAGGCCGCGGGAGTAGCACAGCAGCGCGGTGCGGAAGCCGTCCCGGGCGAGCGTGCGGGCCTTGATCATCGCCAGGTGGGTCTTGCCGGAGCCGGCCCCGCCGATGATCTGGGCGCGGTGCTGGAAGCGCAGCAGGGCGATCGCGCGCTCCTGCTCGCGGGTGAGCTGGTTGCCCTCGTCGGCGATCTCCTTCGCCAGCAGTTGGTGGTTCTCGATCGCGCGGTGGGTGCGGCGCAGCATCTTCACCGCGTGCTCGCACTGCGCGGCGTCCAGCGGGGCATAGGCGTCCCGGGTATGCGAGTTCAGGGCGTGCACGATCCGGTCCGCGAGGCGGGGCAGGTCGGTCGCGTCCAGCGTGAGGGTGCGCGGCGCCTCGGGCGGGTCCCAGTCCGCGGGAAGCTGCGTGTAGGGCAGCACCGCGAGGTGCACGGCGCGACCGACCGGACGGGAGGACGCTGCGTTGAGGTACTCGAGCAGATGGTGCTTCGCGCGCTGGGCCTGATCGATCGGGGAGCGGGCGAGCTCCCGAGAGCCGGAGCGGTCCGCCTGCCGCCAGGCGCCGTCCTCCAGCGAGATCCGTCCGCCCTTCACCTCGATCACCGCGATCCCGATGCCCGGCCAGAGCACCAGCAGATCCGCCTCGACCTCCTCGCCGCGGGCGGTGACGCGCTGCCCGGTGATCAGCACCGCCTCGGCGGGCAGCTGCTCGGTCAGGTGCTCCCACACCTCCTGCTCGGCGGCGCTGGCGAAGTCCGGCTGCTCGGGAAGAGTGCGCGGCATGGTGCTCCTCGGTGCGGCGTGGGCGTCCTCGCTGGTGGGCCCAGGCTATCGGCCGACAGGGGTCGGGGAGACCCCCGACGAGCGGAGGTGATCCCCTAGTCTCGGGGCATGTCAGCTCGCGAGAAGAAGATCCGGCGGACCCCGCGACGTCCCGCGCCCCGCAGCAGGAAGCTCGAGCAGCACATCGCCGTGTTCGGGGAGAGCGGCAGCGGCAAGACGGTGCTTCTGTCCTCCTTCTACGGCGCGGCCCAGGACCAGGCCGGGCGGGAGGACTCGCAGGCCCCGCAGCTCTACGACCTCGTCGCCGACGACACCACCCAGGGCGACCGGCTGCTGAAGAACTACTTCCGGATGGAGAACTCCGCCGAGGTCCCCGCCGGGAACCGCTTCCGCGCCGAGCCCTACCGCTTCACCCTCTCGCTGCGCAGCACCCCCAGCGCCGCCGAGCGCAAGGCGATGCCCGTCGACGCCGTGCAGCTGGTGTGGCACGACTACCCCGGGGAGTGGTTCGAGCGCTCCGTCAGCGGACCGGAGGAGGAGCGTCGACGAATCGAGGCCTTCCGCGCGCTGCTCGTCTCCGACGTCGCGCTGCTGATGGTCGACGGGCAGAAGCTGAAGGACGCGGCCGGTGTGGAGGAGCGCTACCTCAAGGCGCTCTTCCACACGTTGCGCACCGGGCTCGTGCGACTGCGTGAGGACATCCTCGACGGCGACAAGGAACTGGTGCGCTTCCCCCGCATCTGGGTGCTCGCCCTGTCCAAGGCGGACCTGCTGCCGGAGATGGACGTGGACCGCTTCAAGGCGCTCGTGCTCGAGAAGGCCGCCGACGAGCTCGGCCAGCTGCGCGAGGCGATCGAGTCGATGGTCGTCGGCGACGAGGCGCTCGCCGTGGGGGAGGACGCGCTGCTGCTGTCCTCGGCACGGTTCACGCCGGGACGCATCGCCGTGCGCGAGCGGATCGGGGTGGACGTGATCCTCCCGCTCGCCGCGATGCTGCCCTTCGAACGGCATGTCACCTGGGCCAGGCGGCAGGAGATCCCCGCGAAGGTCGCCAGGGAGCTCGCCGAGAACGCCGGCACCATCGGCACCGGGGCGATGGCGCTGGCGATGTTCGGCGCCCGCCACCGCCTACCGGGACGGCTCGGCCTGATCTCCACGGCGCTCGCGACCGTGGTGCCGCTGCTCAGCAGGGACATGGTCCAGGACGCCGCCTCGCTCGCGGGGGAGAAGCTCCGGGGCGTCCACGACCGGGCGCTCGAGAAGAAGCAGAGCCTCGCGGCGATCCTCACGGGCTTCAAGATCGATCTCGAGCGCGCCGAGCGCGAGGGCGTGCTGCGCCGGAGCAGGCGATGATCCTGCTCTGGGCGACCCGCGGCCGGGCCTGGGGCTTCCGCTTCCTCCCCGTCGACGGCACTGGCGCCGACGCGGATCCGCTGGCGCTGTACGAACGGGCCTTCTCGGGACACGAGGACGAGGACGAGGGCTGCTGGAGGACGGACGGGCTGCTCGCCGTGCGGCTGCGGGATCCCGAGGGCCGCGCCGACGAGGCCGGACGAGTGATCCCGCACGAGCTCGTGCTCGACGGCGCGGGCGCGGACGGCATCACCTCGACGGCCGACGCCGTCCGGCAGATCTGGCCGCTGCTCGCCGAGCGCTACGCCGCGCTCTGGGACGGCCCGGCCCCGGACTGACCGGGTCGCCGAAGTGACCGGGGCGCCGTGACCTCTCTGTGACCTGGGGGATCGTGGTTACCCTGTGATCTGCCTTCCATTGCAGGTGTTCAGGACTTCGTCTGTCACACCGCTGGTGCAAGATTCAAATTGCAGGCCCCGCGCGGTCGATCGACGCACTCGGTCGCGGAGCATCCGCACACCGCAGCAGGCCTCTCTTCCCAGCAGTACCCCTCGGCGCCCCCGCGCCCGGGGGCCTCCGAATCCTGTCCAGAGAGGACACCCGCTGTGAACAGCACCCTCCCCCCGTCCCCGGAGCCCGGCGCTCCCGATCCCTCCTCCGCGCCCCAGTTCGGCATGCCCGCCGGCGCCCCCGCCCCGTCCCCGAAGAAGAAGCGCGGCAAGTGGTTCATCGCCGGCGGCTGCGGCTGCCTCGCGATCATCGCGCTCGCGATCGCCGGCTGCTCCGCGATCGTCATGAACGGGTCCGACGACGGCGAGGACACCTCGACCACCACCGAATCCGCTCCCGCCGCGGTCGAGGAGGAGGCGCCCGCCGAGGAGGCCGCGCCCGAGGAGGCAGCGATCGACGAGGAGGCCCCTGCCGAGGAGGAGGCTCCGGAGGAGGAGGCCCCCGCCGAGGAGGAGGCCCCGGCCGAGGGCGACGTCCCCGCGGAGTACACCTCGGCGCTGAACAGCGCGGAGTCCTACTCCGAGATGCTGCACATGTCCAAGCAGGGCATCTTCGACCAGCTCACCTCCGAGTACGGCGACCAGTTCTCCGAGGAGGCAGCGCAGTACGCGGTCGACAACCTCGAGGCCGACTGGAACGACAACGCGCTGAAGTCGGCGGAGTCCTACTCCGAGACGCTGCACATGTCCAAGCAGGGCATCTACGACCAGCTCACCTCCGAGTACGGCGAGCAGTTCACCGAGGAGCAGGCCCAGTACGCGATCGACACCATCGTCGCGGACTGGAACCAGAACGCCCTCGAGTCCGCGAAGTCCTATCGCGACACGATGGACATGTCGCCCGAGGCGATCCGCGACCAGCTCTCCTCCGAGTACGGGGACCAGTTCACCCAGGAGGAGGCCGACTACGCCGTCGAGAACCTCGACGGCTGAGGCCGCGGGCACCTGCCCGCACACCCATGACGGGGCGTCCGCCGCACGGCGGGCGCCCCGTCGCGCATCCGCCGCACCGCGCCGGTGCCAGGACGACCATGGCCGTCGGGCATCGACTCGGTGAAGCCCTGCCCTGAAGCGGGCGAACCCCCTGGTCACCTCTGAGTTCGGCGTTACGGTCGGTCCCGGTCCCGACCCCGAGCCCAGGAGAGCCCCCATGGCCGTCGCCCCCGCCCGTCGCACCGTCCTCACCGGCCTCGGCACCGCCGCCGGGGGCGCCGCTCTCGCCGCGGCCACCGCCCCG
>NZ_KV788842.1:0-1536 GCF_001807385.1 Brachybacterium sp. HMSC06H03
CCCGGAGCCGGCGGCGCTGCGGCGCTCGGCGCGACGGGATGCGGGGCGCTCGCATGGCGTCCTCCGACGCCGGGGGCGTGCGGCGGCTGCTGTCCCGGTTGCCCGGTATGGCCGGAGGCGGCGGGCCGACCGTGGGGGGCCGGGGCACCGTTCTGGCCGGGCCCGGCGAACTGGCCGGGCTGCCCGTGCCGGCCCGGCCGGCCGTCCTGGCTCGGCTGGCCGTAGGGAGACTGCTGGCCGTACGGGGTCTGCTGTCCGTGAGGAGGATGCTGGGGGTAGGGGGCCTGCTGGCCGTAGGGCGCCTGCTGGTGCGACGGACCGGGGCGTCCGTGGTCACCCTGCTGGCCGTGCCGGCCCTGCGCGCCGTACGCGCTCTGCGGACCGTAGGTCCCCAGTGCCGCGTACGGGCTCTGCTGCCCCTGGGGTCCCGACATACCGTACGGGCTCGCGCCGTGTCGGTCCTCGGCGCTCTGCGCACCCTGCATCGGGGCCCCGGGGCCGGAGACCTGTGCGTACCTGTCTGCGCCCGTGCCCTGGGGAGCGTCGGGCCGGGTCGGCGCCGGACTCGAGCCGGTGTTCGGGGCGGGCAGACGCTCGGCCATGTGGACCTGCGGGTAGGTCGGCGGTGCGCTCTGCGGTCGCGCGGCGCGTCGTGCGGCGGCCTGCGCGATCTCCGGCGCGGTCCGTCCCACGCCCGGCACCCAGTCGATGAAGTCGCCGGCGCCGGTGGTGTGCTCGGGGACGGGGGCCTCCTCGGCCTCGTCGTCCGCGTCGACGCCGGGGATCCGGGTCTCGGAGGGGAAGTCGCCGTCCGCCGCGACGACGTCAGCGCTGGAGGCGGAGGCGTTCTGCTCGTGCTCGGCCTCCTCGCTCTCCTCGCCGCTGCGGCGCACGGCGGCGTCCTCGATGCGGCGGAAGACGGTCTTGCCGAAGAGGTCGTCGTAGGCGCCGGAGTTCTCGAGGTCGCCCGTGGAGGCGGCGGGAGGCTGCGGCGCGGGCGCCGGGGCGCGTCGGACGGGCCTGGGCGCCGGTCGGACCTCCTCCTGCGGTCCTTCTCCGTCGTCGATAGGTGCGATCAGGGTCGGCGGCGACTCGAGCTCGTCCTCCATGGGCGGCTCGGGCGTGGGCGCCGAGGGCGAGGCGGGGCGCGCCGGGGAGGCCGCCGGTGCGGCGGAGTCCGGAGGCGTGACCGGTGCGGGAGCGGCTCCGGGTGCCGGCTGTGCGGGCGCCGGGTGAGAGCCCTGTGACGTCGCGGCCTCCTCGGAGGAGGGCTCGACCGGCTGCGCGGTCGCCTGCTCGCCGGCGCTCGGAGCAGGTGCCGCGGCGGCGGCCGGGGGCGCGGTGCGCCGACGGTCGAAGAGCGAGGTGCTCACGAGTCGTCGCTTCGCGGGCGCGGGCCGCGTTCCGGCGACGGACTGCGAGGCCGAGCCCGTCGTCGCGGTCCCCGCGCTCGCTCCGGTCGTCTCGGCCGTCGCGTCGTCGGCCGGTGCCGACCCCGACGGCGCTGCCGACGGAGCGGACTCGAGCGGCGCGCGT
>NZ_KV788843.1:0-4589 GCF_001807385.1 Brachybacterium sp. HMSC06H03
GCCTCCGTCGCGACCGCCGCGGCCCCCGCGACCGGATTCACGACCTCCGCGCCCGCCCGCGCGCGGAGCGCGACCGGCCGAGCCGGGACCGCCGAGGTCCTCGATCTCCTCCGCGTCCAGGCCCTGGCGGGTGCGCCTGTCCTTGGGCAGCGTGCCCTTGGCATCGGTGGGGATGTCGAGGTCGGTGAAGAGATGGTCGGAGGTCGAGTAGGTCTCCACCGCCTCGGTCGACTCCAGCCCCAGCTGACGGGCGATGAGGGCCCAGCGCGCCAGGTCCTCCCAGTCCACGAAGGTGATCGCGGTGCCCTTCTTGCCCGCGCGGCCGGTGCGGCCGGTGCGGTGGAGGTAGGTCTTGTCGTCGTCGGGGCAGTTCCAGTTCACGACGTGGGTGACGTCGGTGACGTCGATGCCGCGGGCGGCGACGTCGGTCGCGACCAGGACGTCGATCTTGCCGTTGCGGAAGGCGCGCAGGGCCTGCTCGCGGGCTCCCTGGCCGAGGTCGCCGTGCAGCGGAGCGGCGGCGAAGCCGCGGTCGGCGAGGTCGCCGGCCACCCGGTCGGCCTGGCGCTTGGTGCGCATGAAGATGATCGACAGGCCACGGCCGCGGGCCTGCAGCACGCGGGCCATCACCTCGATCTTGTCGAGCTGGTGGGCGCGGTAGACGACCTGCTTGATGTCCGCCTTGGTGCGGGACTCGTCGCCGGGGTCGTGGGCGCGGATGTGGGTGGGCTGCTTCATGAACCGCCGTGCCAGCGCCATGATCGGTCCCGGCATCGTGGCGGAGAACAGCATCGTCTGACGGTTGCTCGGCACCGCCTGGAGCAGCTTCTCGATGTCCTCGAGGAAGCCGAGGTCGAGCATCTCGTCGGCCTCGTCGAGCACCGCGGTGCGCACCTGGGACAGGTCCAGGTGCTTCTGGCGCATCAGGTCGATGAGGCGGCCCGGCGTGCCGACGACCACCTCGACGCCCTTCTCGAGCGCCTCGATCTGCGGCTCGTAGGCGCGGCCGCCGTAGACGGTGAGGATACGGATCGGACGCTTCGCGGAGGCGGTCTCGAGGTCGTGGGCGACCTGCACCGCGAGCTCGCGGGTGGGCAGCACCACGAGGGCCTGCGGTTTCCCGATCGGGCGGTCGTCCGGGTTCGGCTCGCCGGGGGCGACGGAGCTCTGCAGCAGCGGGATGCCGAAGCCGAGGGTCTTGCCCGTGCCGGTCTTGGCCTGGCCGATGATGTCGCGGCCGCGGAGCGCGACCGGGAGGGTCAGCGCCTGGATCGGGAAGGGCGTGGTGATGCCCTTGGCCGCGAGGGCCTCGACGATGTCGGCGCGGACGTCGAAGTCGGCGAAGGTCTGCTGCGGGTCGGTGGTGCCGGAGCTCTGCTCGACGGCGGGGGAGGCCGACACGGCCTCATCGGTGTGCGGGATCGTTTCAGGCACCGTTCAACTCTCTGGTCATGGATGTGCATGGCCATGGTAGCCCTCGGGGCATCCTCGCCGTGCGGAACTGCGGTCTACCCCTCGCCGCTGTCGCTCGCGCCCGGCGCGGGGCTCACCGGGTCGGTGGGCGTGACGCGGTCCTCGTCCGGCAGTCCTTCTCCGGGGGCGACCTCCTGCTCCGGCGGGACCGTGCCGTCGGGGGTCTCGGCGCCCTCGGGCACCTCGAGCTCGGCGTCCTCCTGCGGCATCTGGGAGCGGTGGATCGAGACGGAGACCAGGCCCAGCCCACCCATGGTGATGTCGTCGTAGGCGACGAGGCGTCCGGTCTCCCGGTCGAAGTAGAGCATCCGCGCGGTGAGATCCAGCGGATCATCGCCCTGCAGCACAGGGGCGACGCCTCCGGAGGCGAGGGCACCGCCGGTGGAGCCGACAGTGAGCCAGTCGGTGCCGGAGCCCTCGCGGTCCAGCTCGACGTCCGAGGTGTGCATGTGGCCGGAGAGCACCAGCGGGGCGCGGCCCAGGAGTCCGTCGGGCTGGGTCGGGTCGTGCAGCAGCGCCAGGTCGACGGGGTCCTCGGGATGCGCTTCGCCGTACGCCTCGATCGTGTCGCCGAGCTGGAAGGCGCTCGCGGCGACCGCGTCCTTGCCCTCCTGCCAGCCGCTGCCGATGTCGGAGTCGTCGTCGGCCGCGAAGCGGGGATCGCCGATCCCGGCGATCGTCAGGCCCGCCACCTCGACCACCTCGTTGTCGACCACGGTGGCGTTCGGCTGCTCCTCGATGGTGGCTGCGGCCGCGGCGCCGTCGTGGTTGCCGCTGATGTACACGTAGGGGACGTCCAGCGTGCCGATCCTGTTCAGCAGCTCGTTCTCGACCGGGGTGCCCCACGAGACGATGTCGCCGGTGTCGATCACGGCGTCGATCGCGAACTGCGTGTGCAGCTGCTCGATCACGTCGTAGGCCTGCGGGTTGTCGTGGATGTCGGAGACGTGCAGCACCGTGACCAGGTTCTCCTGGTCCAGGCCCACGGGCAGGCTGTCCGCCGCGATGTACAGCGCCGAGACCTGTCCCACGAACTCCGCGAGGGTGTCGCGATAGCTCGCGTAGTCCTGCGCGGTCGCCTCGCCGAGGTCCGCGATGTACGCGGCCTGGGAGAGCAGCCCCTCGAAGCGGGGCTGGGTCAGGGCGGCGGGGGAGAAGGTCACCGCCGTCGCGCCGACGGAGACGCCGACCAGCGCGACGGCGCTGCCGCCCGCGACCAGGGAACGGCGCACCCGGCGGAAGGTGAGGCCGACGGCGAGACCCGCACCGACGGCCGCGAACAGGGCGTTCATCGCCGCATTGCGCGCCGCGGCCGCGGTGACCGCCTCCGGGGCGCTGTTCTGCAGCTCGGCGAAGCCGGTGTCGGAGTAGAAGAGCGCCTCGGCCTTCTCGACGTCGACGCCCTTGACCCGCGCCTCGATCGACACCGGCGCGGCGTGGGTGTCGAAGGAGACCTCGCCGATCGGCGGAAGCAGCAGCACCGTGTCCGAGGAGAGGGAGGGGCGCACGTGCACCGAGGCGGTCAGCGGGCCGACCTCGACCTTCGAGTCCGGCACCAGCAGCAGCCCGAGGATCGCGCCGAGCACCGCGACCACGGCGGTGGCGGTCACCTGCAGCGCCCGGGCACGGCGACGGCGCCGACGGCGGGCTCTCGCCTCGTCCGTCGGCGCCGGCTGTGCGGGGTGCTCGTCCTCGCGGTCCTGCGCGGCCCCGTCGGTCCCTGTGGGGGCGGTGTCGTCCGGGGACCCGGTCCCTCCCGCTGCTGCCGCTCCCGCGGCGTCGTCCGCGGGGTCCGGCTCCTCGGGTGTCGTCACGTCCTCAGCCGAGGAAGCCGACGCGGCGGGGCTCCTCGGTGGAGACCTCGGCGTAGGCGAGCTTGGCACCGGGGATCAGGACCTTCTTGCCCTTGTCGTCCACCAGGGTGACCGGGCTGCCGTCGGCGACTGCGGCATTGAGACGCTCGATCACCGCCTCGGCGTTCTCGTCGGACTCGATCACGAGCTCGCGGGGGGAGTGCTGGATGCCGATGCGGATCTCCATGACCTGACCTTCCCTCCGCGCACGGGCGGAGACGGGAGTGCTGTTCACGGCGAGTCTACGTGGACCCTCGGGCGCTCCGGCGCGCGTACGCCGCGGGCGGAACCGCGTCCCGTCCGCGAGGGGCGAGCCGGTGCTCAGGGGTGGGAGGCGTCCTGCTCGGGTGCCGGGTCGTCGGCGTCCGCATGCTCGGTGCCGGTCTGCTCCACCAGCGCGAAGCTCGTCAGCCCGTCGACCACCACGGCGGTCACGGTGCTGAGGATCTCGTCTCGCTCCTCGTCGTCGGCGGCGTCGTGGAGCTGCTGGGCGGTGGTCTGGGCGATGCCGATCAGGCCCCGGCCGAGGATCCTCGCCTGACCGGTGCTCAGCGCGCGATAGGAGAGCAGCACCCCAGCCAGCTCGATCGACATCTCGTCGAGGATCCGGGTGACCCGCTCCTTGACCTCGTCCGAGACGACCTCGTGGCCGGTGAACAGGCGCAGCGAGTTCTTCAGCGACATGAGCTCGTAGAAGCGGCGCAGGCCGAGCCGGACCCGATCCTCGGCGTCGCCGCCGCGCCCGGCCATGTCGCGGACCTCGACGAGCATCGCCTCGCCGATCACGTCGAGGACCTCGACGTAGAGGGCCTCCTTCGAGCGGAAGTGCTGGTAGAGGACGGGCTTGGTGACCCCGGCGGCAGTGGCGATGTCGTCCATCGAGGTGGCCTGGTAGCCCTTCTCGGTGAACACCTCGGTGGCCAGTCGCAGCAGCTGCGAGCGACGCTGCTCGCGGGGCATCCGGGAGGTGGTGGGCGAGGACATGAGGTCAACCTCCGGAATCCGACATTAAGGACATCGGGTGATCCCGCACACTGTACCCCCGTCGGAGTCCTGTGCGGAGCATCCCGGACGTCAGGGCCATGGGGTCCAATGGTCCCATGCGACGCACCGGCACCATCACGAGGGAGGGCATCCGCCTGCTCGGGCCCGATCTCGAGGCGCTGCCCGCGCTGCTGCCCGCCGCGCAGCTGGACCCGGGCCAGCGCCGCGCCCTGGACGCCGTCGCCGCCGGCCACCACGTGATCGTCCACGGCGGGCCCG
>NZ_KV788844.1:0-2000 GCF_001807385.1 Brachybacterium sp. HMSC06H03
ACGGGCCCCGCGGATCCGCGGGGCCCGTGCGCTGAGGGGGCTCGTCACTTCAGGAAGGACGGCAGGTCGAGGTCGTCGTCGTCCGCCGGGGGCTCCTCGATGTGCGGCGGGCGGGCGGGCTCGGGGGCCCGGGGCGCGGGCTGCGGGGCGACGTTCTGCTGCTGGCCCGTGTCCTCGACGTCCGCGGCGTCCAGCGCCTCGGTCTCGGGCTCGGGGGCGCTGGGCCGCGACGGGGAGAAGGCCTGCTGCGGCAGGCCCCAGGCGCCCGGGGAGGCGGCGGTCGCGCCGGTGCCCTGGCCGGGGCGCTGCTCGGGGGAGGCGGGACGCTGCTGCACGGCAGGCCGCTGCTGCACCGCAGGGCGCTGGGCGGGCTGCTCGGTGCGGGCGGCGGGGCGCTGCTGCGGGGTGAGGTCCTGGCGCGGCTGGGGACCGCCGCCCTCGAAGCCCGCGGCGATCACGGTCACGCGGACCTCGTCGCCGAGGGCGTCGTCGATGACGGAGCCGAAGATGATGTTCGCATCCGGGTGCGCGGCCTCCTGGACGAGGCGCGCGGCCTCGGAGACCTCGTACAGGCCCAGGTCGCTGCCGCCCTGGATGGAGAGCAGCACGCCGTAGGCGCCGTCGATCGAGGCCTCGAGCAGCGGGCTGGAGACCGCGAGCTCCGCGGCCTGCAGCGCGCGGTCGTCGCCGCGGGCGGAGCCGATGCCCATCAGGGCGCTGCCCGCCCCCTGCATCACGGACTTCACGTCCGCGAAGTCGAGGTTGATCAGGCCCGGGGTGGTGATCAGGTCCGTGATGCCCTGGACGCCGGAGAGCAGGACCTGGTCCGCGCTCTTGAAGGCGTCGAGCATCGAGACCTGCTTGTCCGCGATGGAGAGCAGGCGGTCGTTGGGGATCACGATGAGGGTGTCGACCTCGGCCTGGAGCGCGGCGATGCCGGACTCGGCCTGGGTCGAGCGGCGGCGGCCCTCGAAGGTGAACGGGCGGGTGACCACGCCGATGGTCAGGGCGCCGAGGCTGCGGGCGATCTTCGCGACGACGGGCGCGCCGCCCGTGCCGGTGCCGCCGCCCTCGCCGGCGGTCACGAAGACCATGTCGGCCCCGCGCAGGACCTCCTCGATCTCCTCGGCGTGGTCCTCGGCGGCCTTCTTGCCCACCTCGGGGTCGGCGCCGGCGCCGAGACCACGGGTGATCTCCTTGCCGACGTCGAGCTTGACGTCGGCGTCGGACATGAGGAGCGCCTGGGCGTCGGTGTTGATCGCGATGAACTCGACGCCCTTGAGCCCGGACTCGATCATGCGGTTGACGGCGTTGACACCTCCGCCGCCGACGCCGACGACCTTGATGACTGCGAGGGAGATCTGGGTTCCGGCCACGTTTGGTCCTTGCTCTTGGCTCTTGTAGGTCTTCCTGGAGAAGCGCCTGGATCGCGCCTGGTCGCGACCGCTCCTCAACCCTGGACCTCTACTTGAGGTTCGGACTTCGGGGCGCCTCTCCTTTCTCTCGACGCTAAGGAGGAGTGCACGCGCACGCAAACACCGAGGGCGCGTGTCGGGCGCGAGCCGGGCCAATGTCACCGTCCGGTTCGCCCGCTCCGTCGGACTGCGGGGGTCCGCCCCGCCCGTCCCCGTCCCGCTCCCGGCGCACGGGGGGCCGGCGTCGCAGCGGAGGAGGTCAGCGGGTGACGGGTGCGACCGGGGAGGAGACGTCGATGGTCGTGCCGGGCCGGCCCAGCAGCGCCTGCACCACCTCGGCCTTGAGCTCCGCATCGTGCGCATCGCCCCAGACGACCGTCTTGGTGCCGCCGTCCTCGAGGGTGAGGACGAGGGTGACGTCGCTGGTGCTGGAGGCGGAGACCTCCCGGACCGCGCCGCGCAGCGGATCGGGCAGGGAGGCGAGCACCTCGCTCATGGTCGCGGCCGCGCCGTCGGGGTCGGCGGCGCCGCCCTGGACGGCCATCGGCACCAGGGTCGCGCCCTCGGCGGCCGCGGCCGGGAGCT
>NZ_KV788845.1:0-2238 GCF_001807385.1 Brachybacterium sp. HMSC06H03
TGGCTCGAGGTCGAGCCGGGCGCCGCCCGCGCCGCCGTCGAGGACCCCGACGGCGGCCTGCACCAGGCCCGTCTGGACCTGCCCGCCTATCGCGACGGGGACCGGGAGGGGTTCCTGCAGGTCGCCCGCGCCCACCCCGAGCTGCCCGCGCGGCTGGCCGCCGGCACCTATCCCGAGCAGATCGAGGCCGAGCTCTCCCCCTCGATGCTCTCGCTGCTGCCGCGGGACGCCGCCGAGCTCTCCCACGACTGCGACTGCCTGGACTGGCCCGGCCCCTGCCGTCACGTCTCCGCGCTCGTGTACGTGCTGGTGGAGGCCGTGGACGAGCATCCCGCGCACCTGCTGACCCTGCGCGGGATCCGGCTCGAGGAACTCGTCGCGCCGGCGGGAGCCGCCGGACAGCCCCGCGGAGAGGACGCGGAAGACCCCGGCGATGGGACACCGGACGCGTCGGGCGGGGCGGAGGCAGCGCCGGAGGCCGCGCCCTACGATCCGCGGCACACCGATCCCGCGCGCCTGGCCGAGGTGGTCGGTGAGGAGGCCGCCGCGATCATCGCCGCGTTCTACCACGCGGGCACCGCGGAGGCGTCGAGCGGAGGCCCGGCCGGGCACCAGAGCGGGGAGCTAGTCGACGGGACGAGCGGGGAGCCTGTCGACGGGACGCGCGGAGGCCCGGCGCGGGGCTGAGCCCCCGCAGCACAGCCCACGATCGGGCCGTCCACAGCGGCAGCGCATCCGGTCGGCGCGGTCGCCGCGCCGCACTACAGTGGAAACCATGCCGTCCAGCGCCGAGAGCCCCCATCCCCACGTCCCCGCGGAGGCGGTCACCGCCATCGCCGCCCTCGCCGAGAACGCCGTCGCCGAGCACCGCACCTCGGGCGTGACCTGGGCGATCATCGGCGGCCACGCCCACGATCAGGCGATCCTCGCCCACGGCGCGGCCGGGCACCGCGAGCTCGCGGACGGCCGCCCGGCCCCCGGCTCCTCCCCGATGGACCGCGCGACCGTCTCCCGCATCGCCTCGATGACGAAGTCCTTCACCGCCGCGACGATCCTCGCCCTGCGCGACGAGGGCCGGCTGTCCCTGGACGACCCGATCTCCGCGCACGTGCCCGAGGCGGAGGGTGCCTTCGAGCTCGAGGACGACGACCGCGAGCCGACCCTGCGCCGTCTGCTGACGATGGACGCCGGGCTGATCACCGACAACCCCTGGGGCGACCGCCAGGAGGCGATGACCCGCGAGGAGTTCGCCGCCGTGCTCCGCGGCGGGCTCGGCCACGTGCATCGCTCCGGCGGCGGGTTCGAGTACTCCAACACCGGCTACGCGCTGCTGGGCCGGGTGATCGACGAGGTCACCGGCTCGGACTACGCGACCGAGATCCGTCGCCGCTTCCTGGACCCGCTCGGCCTCACGGCGACGGGCTGGTCCGCCGGCGAGATCGACACCGACCGTCTCGCGACCGGGCACCGGCTCGGCGACCGCACCGACGCGACCCGCTTCGAGGCCGTGCCGCTGGACTCCCCCGGCGTGTACGGGGCGATGGCGGGGCTGTTCTCGAGCGTCGACGACGTGGCGACCTGGGTGCGCTTCCTCGCCGCCGCCGATGCCGAGGGCAGCGCCTCGCGCGGCGCGGGACCGCTCGCGACCGCCTCCCGCCGGGAGATGCAGCAGCTGCACCGCCATCAGGCGCTCGCGCCGCTCCCCGCCGGCCAGGACGGGGTCTCCCCCGGCTTCGACCGGGTGCGCGGCTACGGCTTCGGCCTGGTGGTCGAGCACTTCCCGGACCTGGGCGAGGTGATCTCCCATTCCGGCGGCTACCCGGGCTACGGCTCGTTCATGGTCTGGCACCGCGACTCCGGGGTGGGCGTGGTGGCGCTGGCGAACTCGAAGTACGCCCCGGCGACGCCCCTGTCGATGCAGGCGCTGCGGATCCTGCAGCGCGAGGCGCCGGAGCTGCTGGCCCGTCGTGCGCCGGAGGCGGCGCCGCGCACCCTCGAGGCGGCCCGTGCGGCGCTGGACTGGCTGCGCACCGGCGAGGACGCCCTGGCCGACGCCTGGTTCGCGGACAACATGGACCTGGACGTGCCGCGGGCTGAGCGGCGCCGCCGGCTGGAGAAGGCGCTGGCCGTGACCGGGCTCGACGCCTCGGCGCTCGAGGCGCTGCGGGTCGAGGACGCCCAGGTGCTGAGCCGGGCACGGCTGCGCTGGACGGTGCCCGCCCGGAGCGGCGCGGGCTC
>NZ_KV788846.1:0-5782 GCF_001807385.1 Brachybacterium sp. HMSC06H03
CGCCGGGCCGGGCGCGACCGACGCGCGGCCGGCCCGCCACGCCGTCAGCGCAGGCGGATGACGCCGCCGGCCTCGCGGAACTCCCATTCGATGCGCTCGAGGGTGAACTTCCGCGTCTCCGGCACCCGCAGGTAGTACCAGGTGACGGCGAAGATGTTGATCGCGGCGAACAGGCCGTAGGTGAACACCGGGCCGACCCCGTCCATCAGGACCGGGAAGGTGACCGTGACCAGCATGTTCGCCAGCCACAGGAGCATGACGGCGAAGCCGTTGGCGGCGCCGCGGATCGAGGCCGGGAAGATCTCCGAGAGCATCACCCACATGACCGGGCCGGGGCCCGACTGCATGCCGAGCATGAACAGCACGATCACGACCACGACGAGATACGGGACGAAGCCGGGGATGTCCGGCGAGACGGTGCCGTCGAGGTTGATGTACGGGTTGATGCCGAGCAGAAATATCGCGGTCATCGCGATGAGGGACAGGGTGAGGATCGCCTGGCCCACGAGCAGCACCTGGCGTCGGCCGAAGCGGCGCAGCGCGAGCAGGCCCGCGGCGGAGCCGATCACGGAGGCGACGCCGGTGAAAACGTTGAGGATGATCGAGGCCTGCGAGTCGAAGCCGGCCGCCATCAGCACCTTCGGGGCGTAGTACATCATCGTGTTCACGCCGGTGAGCTGCTGCAGGATCGCGAAGGTGCCGCCGAAGATGATGATCGAGCGCAGCCACGGGACCCTGAAGCCGGCGCGCAGGCTGAGCTTCTCCCGTTTGGCCTCGAGGCGGCGGGCCTCCTCCATCTCGGCGACCTCGACGAGGACGTCGTGCCTGCCCTCGATGCGCAGCCGCTTGAGGGAGCCGATCGCCTCCTCGAGCTCGCCGCGGCTGACGTGCCAGCGGGCGGACTCCGGCATCAGACGGATCCCGATCCACAGCGCGATCGCGGGGATCGAGCAGAGCACGAGCATGTAGCGCCAGGCGTGGCCGTTGCCCTCGGAGACGCTGACCCCGGCGATGCCGGCGAGCAGGTCCCAGGAGACCGTCTCCCCTGCCTGGTAGGTGCCGGAGGGGTCGTTCTCGACGACGGCCTGGGGCCCGCCCTGCAGCGAGGCGATCACGGCGTTGAAGGCGAAGGCGGCGAGCTGGCCGGTGACGATCATGAGCTGGTCGACCGCGACGAGCATGCCGCGCTGCTCCTTGGGCGCGGACTCGGAGAGGTAGACCGGCACGGTGGTGGAGGCGCCTCCGACGGCGAGGCCCAGCACGAAGCGGGCGATGTACATCAGGACGATGTTCGGGGCGAGGACGCAGCCGACGGCGCCGACGAAGAAGAGCACCGCGAGCAGCAGGATGTTGTGGCGTCGGCCAAAGCGGTCCGAGAGGCGGCCGCCCACGATCGCGCCGACGGCGCACCCGAACAGCAGGAAACCGCCGATCAGACCCTCCTCGAGGGAGGTCAGGGCGAGGCCGCCCGCCTCGGAGGGCAGGTGCATGTAGGGCAGGGCGCCGGAGATCACGCCGGTGTCGTAGCCGAAGAGGAAGCCGCCGAGGCAGGCGACGACGGCGAGGAATCCGATCGAGCGCTTCTTCCCGGAGGCGGGGGTCTTCGCGACCAGCTCGCGTAATCTCTGGGTGGAGTGCGACGGGGTGAGGCTCATGTTCCCTCCTTGGAACCTGAGACCGACGCCGGGGCGCCGGTGCGCGGTGCCGCCGGGCACCTGCGCGCTGTGCGGGGTCGCTCCCCGTCGATCCGCGGCGCCCGGATATGTCAGGGCGGAGGAGCGCGGGAGAGGCTTGATTGTCCTGTCTTAATGACCGAACAATACTGACGAGACGGCAAGCTAACACAGGATCCGGGCTCGAGGAAGGGCAGTTCGGCCCGAGCCGGCGAGCACGGATCGCGCCTACCTGGCGCTTTACCGCAGGCGCCTGCGGGGAATCTTGTCATGACAAAGTGTTGACAGGTTCGGCCTCGCGGGCCATGCTTGTCCCACGAGCTCACCGTCGAGTGGACCCCGCGCGGTCACGGCAGTGACGACGACCTCCCGCCGGCATGCACGGCGGGTCCGACCTCCCCGCCCCATCGTGCGGCGGGCCTGCATCACGGAGGCAGCATGAGCGAGAACCCTTCGGCCCCCGCCGCGGCGTCGGGCGCCGGCGCATCGTCGGCCCCCGCCGGCACGATCCGGCTCACCGTCGCCCAGGCCCTGGTGCGCTTCCTCGCCGCTCAGCACAGCGAGCGCGACGGCGTGCGGCAGCGTCTCATCCCCGGCGCCTTCGGCATCTTCGGCCACGGCAACGTCGCGGGCGTCGGCCAGGCGCTCCTGCAGAACGCGCTGGCTCCCGCCCCCGCCGAGGCTGCTATCCCCGCCGAGGCGGAGATGCCCTATTACCAGGCCCGCAACGAGCAGAACATGGTCCACACGGCCGTGGCCTACGCGCGCACGAAGAACCGTCTGCAGGCCATGGCATGCACCGCTTCGATCGGCCCGGGCTCGACGAACATGGTCACCGGCGCGGCGCTGGCGACCATCGACCGGATCCCCGTGCTGATCCTGCCCAGCGACGTCTTCGCCAACCGCGCCGTGGACCCCGTGCTGCAGCAGCTCGAGGACGAGCGGGCCATGGACGTCACCGTCAACGACGCCTTCCGCCCCGTCTCCCGCTACTTCGACCGCATCTGGCGGCCCGAGCAGCTGATCCCCTCGCTGCTGGCCGCGATGCGCGTGCTCACCGACCCCGCCGAGACCGGCGCCGTGACGATCTGCCTCCCCCAGGACGTGCAGGCCGAGGCGCACGACTGGCCCGCGGAGCTGTTCGCCGAGCGCACCTGGCACGTCGGCCGCCCCGTGCCGGAGCCTGCGGCGCTGGACCGCGCGCTCGAGGTGATCCGCGGGGCGGAGCGCCCCGTCGTCATCGCCGGCGGCGGCGCGATCTACTCCGAGGCGAGCGAGGCGCTCGCGGCCTTCACCGACGCGACCGCCATCCCGGTGCTGGACACCCAGGCCGGCAAGGGCGCGCTGACCGCCGACCACCCGCTGTGCATCGGCGGCGTCGGCGCGACCGGCAACGACGCGGCGAACACGCTCGCGGCCGAGGCCGACGTGGTGATCGGCGTGGGCACCCGCTACACCGACTTCACCACCGCCTCCCACACCGCCTTCCGCAACCCCGACGTGCGCTTCGTGAACCTCAACGTCAAGGCCTTCGACGCCGCGAAGCACGCCGCGACGATGCTGGTGGCCGACGCCCGCGAGGGCCTCGCCGCCCTTCAGGCCGGGCTCTCCGGCTGGCAGGCCCCCGCCGCGCACGGCGAGCGGGCCAGGCAGCTCCGCGCCGACTGGGAGCAGCTCGTCGAACCCTGCTTCCAGCCCCACGACCAGGAGCTGCCCGCCCAGACCGAGATCTTCGGCGCGCTGAACGAGCTGATGGGCGACACCGACATCGTCATCAACGCCGCCGGGTCCATGCCCGGCGACCTGCAGGCGCTGTGGAAGGCCCGCTCCCCGCAGCAGTACCACCTCGAGTACGGATACTCCTGCATGGGCTACGAGCTGCCGGCCTCGCTCGGCGCGAAGATGGCCGCGCCGGAGTCGGAGGTCGTCGCGATCATCGGCGACGGCACCTTCCAGATGGCGCCGCAGGAGATCGCGACCATCGTCGCCGAGCGCGTGAAGGTCATCCTCGTGATCCTGCAGAACCACGGCTGGTCCTCGATCGGCTCCCTCTCGGAGTCTCACGGCAGCCAGCGCTTCGGCACCAAGTACCGCATGCGCGACGAGAGCAGCGGGATGCTCGACGGCGACAAGCTCCCCTTCGACATCCCCGCGAACATCCGCTCCTACGGCCTCGAGGTGCAGGAGGTCTCCGACACCGAGTCCTTCCGCGAGGCGTACCGCCGCGCGGAGCAGTCCGAGGACGCGACCGCGATCGTGGTCAACACGAACCTGTACGGCCCGAACCCGCCCGGGATCGGCTGGTGGGACGTTCCGGTCAGCGCCGTCTCCCGCCTGGAGTCCACCCAGCAGGCCCGCGTCCAGTACGAGCAGGACCTCGCCCCGCAGCGCCACTACCTCTGAACCGTTCCAGGCCGCGCACGATTCTGCGTCCTGGGCGTGACCTCGACTCCATATACGTCCTGAGGTCACGGCTGGAGCGCAGAAGTTCGCGCAGTGCCCCACCTCCTGACACACCACAAGACCACCCCGACACCCCACCCCGAGGAGAGAGACCATGGGATACGAGATCACTCACTGGATCGACGGCCGCGAGCTCGCCGGCGCCGGCTCCACCCAGCCGATCATGAACCCCGCCACCGGCGGCGAGGTCGGCACGCTGCAGCTCGGCGACGCCTCCACCGTCGACCAGGCCGTCGAGGTCGCCCGGCGCGCGCAGAAGGAGTGGGCGAAGGTCTCGCTCGCCAAGCGCACCCAGATCCTCTACCGCATGCGGCAGCTGATGATCGAGAACACCGACGAGATCGCCGTCGTGATCTCCCGCGAGCACGGCAAGACCGTCGGCGACGCGAAGGGCGAGATCGCCCGCGGGCTGGAGACGCTCGAGTTCGCCACCTCCATCACGCAGGACCTCAAGGGCGGCTTCTCCCAGAACATCTCCACCGGCGTGGACGGCCACACCCTGCGCCAGCCGCTCGGCGTCGTCGCCGGCATCACCCCCTTCAACTTCCCGGCGATGGTGCCCTTCTGGATGCACCCGATCGCGATCGCGACCGGCAACGCCTTCATCCTCAAGCCCTCCGAGCGCGACCCCTCCGCCTCGAACATCGTCGCCCGCCTCTACCAGGAGGCCGGGCTGCCCGACGGCGTGTTCCAGGTGGTCCACGGTGGCAAGACCGTCGTCGACGCGCTGTGCACGCACGATGGGATCGCGGGGGTGTCCTTCGTCGGCTCCACCCCGATCGCCAAGCACGTCCACGCCACCGCCTCCGCGGCCGGCAAGCGCGTCCAGGCCCTCGGCGGCGCGAACAACCACGCCGTGGTGATGCCGGATGCGAACGTCGAGTTCGCCGCCGCGCAGGTCGCCTCGGGCGCCTTCGGCTCCGCCGGCGAGCGCTGCATGGCCGTCCCGGTCGCGGTGACCGTGGGCGACGTGCACGAGGAGTTCCTCGCCGCGATCAAGGCCGAGGCCGAGAAGCTCGTGGTCGGCCCGGGCGATGACGAGAGGACCGACATGCCGCCGGTCATCACGCCCGACGCGAAGGCGCGCGTGATCCGCATGACCGACGAGGCCGAGCAGGCCGGCGCCACCATCGTCGTCGACGGGCGCGGGCTCGTGGTCGAGGGCCACGAGAACGGCAACTTCGTGGGGCCGACGATCATCACCGATCTCGCTGCGGACCACCCGACCTACACCGAGGAGGTCTTCGGCCCGGTGCTCGTGGTGATGCACGTGAACAACTTCGACGAGGCGATCGACCTGGTCAACGCCTCGCCGTTCGGCAATGGCACCGCGATCTTCACCGACTCCGGCCACTACGCGCGCCGCTTCGAGGACGAGATCCAGGTGGGCATGATCGGCATCAACGTGCCGATCCCGACCCCGGTGGGCTACTACTCCTTCGGCGGCTGGAAGGACTCGCTGTTCGGCGAGCACCACGCCCACGGCCCCGAGGGCGTCTCCTTCTACACCCGCCAGAAGGCCGTCACCACCCGCTGGCCCTCGCAGAACGAGTCGGTCGAGTCCTCGATGAGCTTCCCGACCCACGACTGAGCAGCCGCACGGGAGGCCGACGGGGCCGGGCGGCCCCCGTCGGCCGCCCGGCCCG
>NZ_KV788847.1:0-4102 GCF_001807385.1 Brachybacterium sp. HMSC06H03
TCGGCGGCGGCGCGCGCCCCGTCCAGACGCGCCCTGACCTGGCGCAGGTCGTGCCGGGCCGCGACCACGCCGATCCGTCGACGGCCGAGCCCGGTGAGGTGGCGCACCGCGATCTCCCCGCCGGCGAAGTCGTCGACGCTCACGGAGGAGCCGCCGGTCGAGGCGCGCTCGCGCTCCACCAGGACCACGGGGGTGCCGCGCTCGCGGATCTGCTCGATCAGCTCCTCGGTCGCCCCGGTCGAGGCGAGCAGGATCCCCCGCACCCGTTGCTCCTCGAAGAGGGAGAGGTAGAGCTGCTCGCGCTGCTCGCGGTTGCCGGTGCTGCCGGAGATCACGGCGAGGGAGGAC
The DNA here is from genome assembly GCF_001807385.1 of Brachybacterium sp. HMSC06H03. NCBI lineage: Bacteria > Bacillati > Actinomycetota > Actinomycetes > Micrococcales > Dermabacteraceae > Brachybacterium > Brachybacterium sp. HMSC06H03. The sequence continues at coordinate 349 of NZ_KV788847.1, forward strand.
GCCTCCGCGGCGGCCTCGATCCCTCCGACGAGCTGGGCGTAGAAGGGGTTGCCCATGTCCAGCACGATCGCGCCGACGGTCGAGGAGCGGCCCAGCTTGAGCTGCCTCGCGGCGTCGTTGCGGACGTAGCCGAGGGCGCGGATCGCCGCGAGCACCCGGTCCCGCCGCTCCGGGGAGACGATGTCGGGGCGGTTCAGCACGTTCGAGACGGTGCCGATCGACACCCCGGCCTCCTTGGCCACGTCCTTGATGCTGGCCGCCGTCCGCGCCATGGTCTGTTCCCTCCTGGAGCACTCCTGCCGCCGGCCCGACGGTCCGCGCAGGTCGCCCCACTGTAATCGGCGCCGCTCCGCGTCCCTGCGGCGGCGCCCCTCCTGCGTCCTAGCGGGGCTCAGGCTCCCTGCTCCTCGAGAACCTGCTCCGGCCGCTCCTGCACGGCCCCGCTGCGCCGAGCCGTGGATTCCCTCGGCACGAACCGTGTCTCGAGCCGCTGATCGGTGACGGAGCCGTCGGGGGCGACGAGCGCGTCGATCCCGAGCGCGCCGATGCGGTGGCGCGGCACCCGCACCGTGCTCAGCGCCGGGCTGGAGACGGCCGCGTACTCGATGTCGTCCCAGCCCACCACCGAGACGTCGCCCGGGACGGAGAAGCCCAGGGTGCGCAGCCCGGAGATCAGACCGAGGGCGAGCACGTCGTTGTAGGCGAGCGCCGCGCTCAGGTCGCGCAGCAGCAGCGGCTCCGCGGCGGAGCCCCCGCCCTGGATGCCGGGCGGGAAGTGGCCGACGTCCTCGATCTCGACCGCCAGCTCCGCCCCGACCTGCTCGAGTGCGGTGCGGCGCTCGGCCTCGGAGCGGCTCGCACGGGGGCCGCCGACGTAGCCGATACGGCGGTGGCCGAGCGCGGCCAGATGCCGCACCGCGGCCCGCACCCCGCTCAGCGCGTCGAAGGAGACGGCCGACAGGTCCCGGTGGCGACGGTTGACCAGGCACAGCCGGGTCAGACCGGAGGCCGCCTCGAGGTCGCTCTCGCTCATCCGGCTGGAGCACAGCAGGATCCCGTCGACCTGCGGGGCGAGGGTCTGCACGAGCGGCAGCTCGCCGTCGGGAGCCTCCTCCGCGTCGGCCAGCAGCAGGTGCAGGCCGTGCTCGCGGGCCCGGGCCTGGGCGCCCTTGAGCAGCGCCGGGTAGAAGGGGTTCAGCAGGTCGGGGACGATCACGCCGAGGGTCCCGGCGCTGCCCGGAGCGATCTCCCGCACCTCCCGGGAGGGCCGGTAGCCGAGCTGGAGGGAGATCTCCTGGATCCGGTCGCGGGCATCGTCGCTGACCATCTCGGGGCGGCTCAGGGCGCGGGAGACCGTCGCGACCGACACCCCGGCCTGCTCCGCGACGTCGCGCAGCGTCACCCTCATCCCGTCCTCCTCCCTGCTGCTCCGTCCCGGGCGCGCGCCCGGCTCCGCCCGTGATCTTCGCCGAACGGCCCCTATGCGTCCGCTCTCCGCCGGTTCGCCCCTCCGGCCGACCGCGAGATCGGGCCCCGGCTCAGGCCACGCCGACGGCGTCGGTCCTCTCCTGCGTCTCCCCCGCCGCGGCGGCGAAGGGCGCCAGGTGGCGGCCGATGTGCGCGGCGAGCACCTCGGAGTACTCGGCGTGATGGGCCTCGAGGACGCGGCGCAGGCGCTCGCCGAGCACGACCCCCTGTGCGTCGGTCGCGACCAGCGAGTCGCCGTAGCCGACGTGGAGGATCTGCCGTGAGTCGGAGGCGGCGATCAGCGCGGCGGTGTCGACCCCCTCCAAGGTCTCGGGGGTGCGGTCCTCGTGGGCGGAGACCTGGTAGGAGGCGCGAGAGCGGGCGTAGGCGGCGCGGGAGATGTCCCAGATCTGCGCCAGCAGCTCAGGGTCGTGGCGGGCGACGACCTCGAGGGCGCAGAGGTAGCTGGTGCCGGAGGTCTTCAGGTGCACGTGCCCGTCCGTCGCGGCGACGGCGAGGGGGTAGATCGAGAACTTGTCCGAGCCGGAGTGCAGGGAGATCTTGTACCCGCCGTGGAGGCGGGAGATCGCGTGGTGGGCGGTGAGGTTCTCGCGCAGCTCGTCCTCGTCGCCGAGGAACTCCACGCCCTTCTCGAAGCCGTCGACGTAGCGGGGCGCGAAGCTGAACCATTCCACGCCGAGGCGCGCGAGCTCGCCGGCCATGTAGTGGTGCTCCACGAAGGTGGTCAGCCAGGCCGTCTCGTCCACCGCGATCTCGGCCTCGACCTCGTGGCGGGCGCTGCCCTGCAGGTGGCGGAACAGCCGTGCGGCCTCGGCGACGGCGGCGCCGTACTTCACGGCCGCGGTGTCGATCGCCTCGCGGGTGATCTCGATCCGGCTCCCGCCCAGGTCGAGGACGGTGCCGACGTAGCGGGCGCGCAGCGACTCGAGGTCGTCGCCGAGCGTCTCCCAGGGCACCTGCTCGAGCTGCTGCGCGGTGATCCCGCCGGTCACGTCGACGACGTGGTCGCCGGGGTCGAGGGTGAAGGTCACGAACCCGGCGGCGAGGCCGCGGTCGATGCCCTCGGTGGTCTTGATGTGGTCGCAGTCCGCGCCGTAGCCGCCGTCCCAGCCCTCCTCGAGGCAGCCGAAGGTCGCCTCGTCGATCACGGAGAGGGCGTCGCGGCCCAGCCGGTCCATCTCGCGGATCGACTGCTGGGCGAGCACGGGGGCGAGGCCGGCGCCCTGGTCGCGGAAGGCGCGGGCCTGTCCGGCGGTGGCCAGGCCCAGCCGGTCCCCGGTGCCGACGGAGGTGCGGGTGTCCCCGATCGGGCGAGGGCGCAGCACCTCGAAGGCCTCGCGCAGTGCGGCGGCGTTGGCGGGCGAGAGCGGACCGCTGAGAAGGTGACCGTCGCCGTCGGGGCGGGTCTCGCCCTCGAAGGGGGCGAGACGGGCGGCGTCGGCGGCGCGGACCTGCAGGGTGCTGCCGTCGGCGGTGCGGAGCACGTCCGCCTCGAGGTGGTCGGTGCGCAGGGTCATGAGCGGGTCTCCTCGTCGAGAGCGTCTCGGCCGTCGGCGCGGGATCCGGTGGTGGTCGTGGTGGCAGCGGTCTCGGGGCGCCAGGTCGCGATGGCGTCCTCGCGGGCCCAGGTCGCGCCGCTGCGGCTGAAGGGCGCGCCGGTCTCGAGCGCGGCGGTCAGCGCCTCCTCGATCCCGTCGACGACGGGCCGGGCGGCCTCTCCCACGCCGAGCCAGGTCACGTGCTCGGGCGCGATGGGCGCAGGATCGGGCGCGGACTGGATCGCCTCGAGCACGGCGCTGAAGGGCGCTGTCGCAGGCAACGGGCACAGCAGCGGGACCTCGGGGTCGCGCACGTGGTCGAGCAGGTTCTCGACCAGGTCGGTGCGCTCGTGCCGGGTCTCGGTGACGCTGCCGTCGGGGTCGGTGCGCCGCAGGACGTCCTCGGTGTAGGAGAGCCGGGCGGTGCCCCGGGGGCCGACGACCTCGATCCACGGCGCGGCCTGGACGGGGGCGGTGGTGGTCAGGGCGCAGACGACGGACGGCCGCGGGCGGGACGCCCCGGTGTCCTCGCCGGACGGGACCGGGTCGATGCGCACGAAGGCGGTGTCGTCGGCCTCGATGTCGTGGGCGCGGCGCAGCTCGGTGGTGACGGCGGCGATGTCCTCGAGCCGGTCGATGCCGGCGACGACGAGGCCCGCGTGCACGGCGTGGGCGAGCGGGTTGGTGGCGACCCCGTCGGCGACGCGGCGCCCGCCCAGGCGGCGCCG
>NZ_KV788848.1:0-2666 GCF_001807385.1 Brachybacterium sp. HMSC06H03
TCGGCGGCGCCCTCGCCGTCTGCGCCGCCGGGACCTCCCCGGCCCAGGCGGCCGGTCGGCCCGAGGCCCTGCGCAACCCCGGCTTCGCCGAGGGGACCGCGCACTGGTCGATCGACGGTCCGCCCGAGGCAGTCACCGTCACGGCCGACGGCGAGCGCGAGCACGTGCTCCACCTCGCGCCGGCCGCGGGCGAGGAGGTCGTCGCCCGCCAGCAGGTCGTCATCGGCCGGGGAGGGGACCGGGTGCTGCGCGCCCGGGTCCGCGCCGGCGGCGACGGCACCGCCGCCCGCCTCGAGATCCGCTCCCGAGGGAGGACGGAGCAGGTGCACCTCCCGGTCACGGGGAGGGACGGGGCATGGCTCGACCTCGCCGTCGGCCTCGCGGAGGCGCGCGGCGTGCTCGAGGCTTCGCTCCGCGTGCGCGGCGGGGATGGGGCCTGGGCGAGCATCGACGACCTCGAGCTCCTGCCCGGCGGCGTCCCACGCACGGTGCGCGGGGTCGACCTCTCAGGCGTGCCGAAGAACGAGGCGCACGGGGCGGTGTACGTCTCGGCCGACGGGACGCGGAGCGTCGACCCGGTGGAGATCATGGCCGAGCACGGCGCGACGCTCGGGCGGCTGCGCGTCTGGGTCGACCCGGTCGACGGCTGGTGCACCCCGGAGCGCACCGTCGAGATGGCCCGGAGGATCCGCCGGGCCGGCATGGACGTGCTCGTGGACTTCCACTACTCCGACGAGTGGACCGACCCGGGCGCCCAGCACGTGCCCGCGGCCTGGTCCGACCTCGGCGTCGACGGCCTCGTCGACGCGGTCGCCGAGCACACCCGCTCGACCCTCCTCGCCCTGCGCGAGGCCGGGATCGACGTGGCGATGGTGCAGGTCGGCAACGAGATCAACCCCGGCATGCTGTGGCCCCATGGCCAGACCTGGGACGTGGACGAGGCCGACGGCGTCGCCGGCGCCCGGTGGGAGGACCTGTGCCGTTTCCTCGCCGCCGGCTCCCGGGCGGTGGCCGAGGTGTTCCCCCGCGCCGAGGTGATGCTTCACCTGACGAACATCCACGACGGGATCGAGGGCCTGACGTGGTGGTTCGAGCAGGTGCTCACCCGCGACGTGCCCTTCGACCTCATCGGTCTGTCCTACTACCCGTACTGGCACGGCACTCTCGGCGACCTCCAGGAGGCGGTCGCCGTGCTCTCGGAACGCTGCGCGCGCGACGTGGTCGTCGTCGAGACGGCCTATCCCTTCACCCTCGAGGACGACCCCCGTGTGCCCTATCCGAACATCGTCGACGGCGCGACGCCGCTGCCCGAGGGGTATCCGGCAACGCCCGCCGGGCAGGCCGCGTTCTTCCGCGCCGTCCAGGACGTCACCGTCTCCGCCGCCGGCGGCCGCGGCCGCGGCGCCGTCTACTGGGAGCCCGCCTGGACCGCGGTGGAGGGCGCCGGCTGGGACCTCCACGACGCCGCCTCCGGCAACGCCTGGGAGAACCAGGCGATGTTCGACCACGAGGGCCGGGCGCTGCCGGAGGTGCTCGCCGCGCTCAGCTGAGCGCCGGCTGCGTGGCGCGTTCGACGAGCCCTCCCATCATCCCTGCTGCTGGATGATCCCGATCTTCTGCCACACCTTGCGGGCCATGTCCGAGGTGAGCGCCTCGATGCCCTCGACCGCGTCGAGCACGTCCCCGTCGGTGGTGTGCTCCGCGAACAGGGCCGCGCTCTTGCCCACGAGCGAGAGCATCTCCGTGCAGAAGTCGAGATAGCGGGTCAGCTCCGTGCGGTCCAGGTCCAGCCCGCCGTCCGCACGGGAGCCGCGCTCGAGGCGTTCGGGCACCTTGGTCAGCTGGTGCATGTCGATCACGTGGGCCAGGGAGCGCAGACGGTGCAGGATCCGCAGCACGCGCGCCCGTTCCATCCTCTCGGGGATCCGCAGCAGGAAGAACACCGCGATCCCGCCGAAGACGAGGTCGTTGATGATCGTCTCGAGCAGCGGGAGCACGTCCAGCGGGCCCAGCACGTCGCGCTCCGCGAACAGGTCCACCGCCGCGAGCGCGACAGCCCCGCCGAGGAACAGCGCGACCGCGAGCATCGCGAGCCGTGAGAGCAGTCGGGCGAGCCGCACCCGTCGGCGGCTGATGCCGGTGCCGGCGTTGATCTCGTCCACGAGCCCCACCACCTCCCGGCACACCTCCCACAGAGTGCGATCGGGGAAGCGGGTCATGATCCGGTGTTCGAGCGCCGCGGCCGAGCGGCGCACCGCCTGCCCGTCCAGGCGCTGGAAGCGGCTCGAGGAGGGCGGCTCGTCGGAGTGGTCCTCAGGGCGGGGCGCGGGGGCCGACGGGTCGGTGGTCGGAGACATGCAGCGAGGCTAAGGGATCCGACGGGAACGGGGGTGCGTCGACCCCGAGCTCACCAGGGGACCCCTCGAGCGCCCGCAGGTCTGCGCCGGGACCGTCGGCCTCGGCGACGGCCCATCGAGGGCGCGCAGGGCCACGGAGGCAGCACTGTCCTGACGACCATCGAGGACGGGCTGATGCGACAGCGGGGCGGCATGGCGGTCTGGGTGCCCCGCTGAGGGGACCATCGGCCGCCAGCGGGCAGCGCAACTCGCACGGTCCTGGATCGGCACGCCCCGGGAATCGGCTCCACAGCCGTGGCCACGGCTGTG
>NZ_KV788849.1:0-3803 GCF_001807385.1 Brachybacterium sp. HMSC06H03
GGGCCGGCCGGGGGCGGGCATCGCGGGCTGCGCCGCCGCGGCCCGGTCGATCCGCTGCCGCTCCGCGTACCGTGCGGCGGCGACCCACTCCTCGGCCACGCGCACGATCGCCTCGGTCGCGGCCTCCCAGGCAGCCTCCTGCTGACGGTGCGGTCCGGTCGCGAGCGAGAGCACGACCCCGGCGGAGCGCAGTGCGAGCTCCACCGGATCGACCCGCTCCTGGAAGGTCTCGTGCCAGGTGCGGATCGCGTCCTCGACCCGCTGCTGCATGCCACGGTCGATGCGCCCGGCGTTGCCGTAGTCGGCCAGGACGCTGAGATGAGCGAGCAGGCAGGCGAGGTCGTCGGCGCGGCGACCCGGGCCGACGGTGTCGATGTCGAGCAGGCCCACGACCCTGCCGTCCTGGACGAACACCTGCGCCTCGTAGAAGTCGCCGTGGACGACGTCGTGCGGGCGCATGTCGATGCGCTGCTCGATCGCGGCCAGGCCCTCGCGGATCTCCCGCACCAGCGCGTCCAGGCGCGGCCCGAGCGCGGGCACGGCGGAGGCGACGATCCCCGCGTAGAACTCGACCGAGTCGGTCCACGGCGGCCGCAGCGACAGTCCGTACATGGAGGCGGGCAGGCGGTCCAGCAGCGCGACCAGGTCCTCGGCGCGGCAGGAGTCCACGCCCTCGTCGATCACCGCGCGGGCGAGCGGCCGGCCCGGCAGCTCCGCGAGCACGACGAGACCCTGATGGTGCGCGATGACCTCGGGCACCGGCACCCCGGCGGAGAGCAGGCGCTGATGGCGCTCCACGATCTCCCCGCTGCGGTGCGGCTGCATGACCTTGAGGTACACGGCCGCGGCGTCCTGGGAGGCGCGCAGCACGGCGCGCCGGCCGGGACGGTAGGAGACGACATCGATCGCGATCGGCTCGGACGGGTCCGGACCGAGGGAGACGCCCAGGTCGTGCAGGGTGCGGCCGACGATGTCGGGATAGCAGACCTGCGGGAGCATCGGCAGCCACGGATCGTGCGGGTAGCGCCACACGCGCACGTTGATGTCACCGTCGGTCATCACCAGGGTCTGCTCGGCGACGTAGAGGTTCTTCTCGCGCTCCCCGATGTGGGCGCTCGCGCCGAACAGCTCCTCCCGGGCCGGGGCCTGGGGGCCGTCGAGCTCGGGCCAGGAGACCTGGGTGCGGTACAGGGCCTTGGTGCTGCGGCCGGGGCGGTGGTCGACGTGGTCGAGCTGCCAGCTGTGCAGCACCCCGCCCGAGTTGCCGACGGCCGAGCGGAGCAGCCCACCGGCTCCGGGCCCGGTGAGAAGCTCGGAGCCGTCCTGCGTGTGTGACATGGGCGATTCACTCTGTTCTGTGGTCATCGGGCGGCTGCGCCTACGATGCTTGCATGGCTGATCGTACCGATAACCTCACCAGCGGGAATCTCCTGGGCATCCCGGAGACCCGCCTCCCCGACGACTTCGTCGACGTCCAGGTCGCCGAGGAGCTCGTCGAGGGCGAGCCGCGCGAGGTCGTCGCCCGGCATCTGGACTCCCCTCTGGCCTGGGCCACCCTCGCCGAGGACGCGCTGAGCGACGGTGACGAGATCACCGCCTACGCCTGCGCCCGCACCGCCTACCACCGGGGCCTCGACGCGCTGCGCCGCAACGGCTGGCGCGGCCAGGGCCCGATCCCCGCCTCCCACGCGCCGAACCGCGGCGTGCTGCGTGCGCTGGCGCTGCTGGGAGAGGTCTCCCGCCGTCTCGGCGACCAGCCCGAAGCCGACCGCATCACCGACTTCCTGCGCGAGGCGGACCCGAGCCTGCTGGACTGAGCCGGCTCCCGGCCCGGGCCTGCGCGAGCCCGGCCGGACCGGCTGGACCTGCGCTGGCCTGGCAGTATCGGAGCCGGCCCGGACAGCGCGGGCGGTGCGTGTGCACTCAGTGGCGCCCAGTGCGCAGCCGTCGCCGCATGCGGGGTCGGATGCCGGCTGAGCGCCACTGGATGCAGCGCCCGCCGTCACCCCTCGGACGTGCTCCCGGACGGCGCTTGGTAGGATCCACGCGGCCCTGTGCGCCGCACGCGGTCACCTGTGCAGAAGTCCCGACATCGTTCCCAGGAGTCGCCATGCCCGCCGTCGTGATCGTCGGAGCCCAGTGGGGCGACGAGGGGAAGGGCAAGGCCACCGACCTGCTCGGAGAGCGCGTCGACTACGTCGTCAAGCCCAACGGGGGCAACAACGCCGGCCACACCGTGGTCGTCGACGGCGAGAAGTTCGAGCTGAAGCTCCTCCCCGCCGGCATCCTCTCGCCGCAGGTCACCCCCGTGATCGGCAACGGCGTCGTGGTGAACCTCGAGGCGCTGTTCGAGGAGATCGGCATGCTCGAGTCGCGCGGCGTGGACACCACCCGTCTGCGCATCAGCGCCAACGCCCACATCGTCGCGCCCTACCACCAGACCCTCGACAAGGTCACCGAGCGCTTCCTCGGCAAGCGCGCGATCGGCACCACCGGGCGAGGCATCGGCCCCGCCTACATCGACAAGGTGGGCCGCCTCGGCATCCGCGTGCAGGACCTCTACGACGCCTCGATCCTGCGCCAGAAGGTCGAGGGCGCGCTGCGCCAGAAGAACGAGCTGCTGGTCAAGCTCTACAACCGCCGCGCCGTCGAGGTCGACGAGATCGTCGAGGGCCTGCTCTCCTACGCGGAGCGCCTGCGCCCCATGGTCGTGGACACCACCCTGCTCCTGGGCGATGCGCTGGACCGCGGCGAGGTCGTGCTGATGGAGGGCGGCCAGGCCACCTTCCTCGACGTCGACCACGGCACCTACCCCTTCGTCACCAGCTCCAACCCCACCGCGGGCGGCGCCGTGACGGGCACCGGCGTCGGCCCCACCCGCATCGACCGGGTGATCGGGATCGTCAAGGCGTACACCACCCGCGTGGGCGCCGGACCGTTCCCCACCGAGCTCGAGGACAAGTGGGGCGAGTACCTCCAGAAGACCGGCGGCGAGGTGGGCGTGAACACCGGCCGCCCCCGCCGCTGCGGCTGGTACGACGCGCTGATGATCCGCCACGCGGTGCGCATCAACGGCTTCACCGACATCGTGCTCACCAAGCTCGACGTCCTCACCGGCATCGACGAGGTCCCGATCTGCACCGGCTACGACGTGGACGGCGTGATCCACCGCGAGATGCCGATGACCCAGACCGAGTTCCACCACGCCGTGCCGGTCTACGAGACCCTGCCCGGCTGGACCGAGGACCTCTCCGAGGCGCGCACCTTCGAGGAGCTGCCCGAGAACGCGCAGGCCTACGTGCGCCGCCTCGAGGAGCTCGCCGGCTGCCGCATCAGCGCCATCGGCGTGGGCCCGGACCGCGCCGACACCATCGCCGTCCACGACCTCCTGCCGGAGACGACGGCCTGACGTGGTGACCCGCCGTACCGACCCCGAGACCGGCCGCGCCGCGCTCGCGGCCTGGGCGACGGATCCCGCGGCCGCGCGCCGCCCGGTGCTCGCCCCCGCCGTGCGGCACACCCTGGAGCTCTTCGCCGAGGAGCATCCCGGCGGTGCCGTGGAGCTGCGGGTCCCGCCCTACGCCGCGGTCCAGGCCATCGCCGGCACCCGCCACACCCGCGGCACCCCGCCCGCCGTGGTCGAGACCGACGCCGCGACCTGGCTCGCTCTCGTCACCGGAGACCTGACCTGGGCCGACGCCGTCGCGGACGGCCGGGTCGCCGCCTCGGGCGAGCGCAGCGACCTCTCCGAGCTGCTGCCCCTGCCCGGCCCGCGACGCACGGTCCGCACCGCCCGCGGCACC
>NZ_KV788850.1:0-4501 GCF_001807385.1 Brachybacterium sp. HMSC06H03
GCGGCGCCGCCGTCCTCGGCTCGGTGCTGCTCGGCACCGCTTTCACCGGCGGCGCCGCCCACGCGAACGACCTGGCGCTGATGGAGGACTCCTCCTCGCAGTCCACCGCCGCTGAGCAGGCCCCGGCCGCCGACACCGCCTCCACCTCGGCCGAGACCTCGGCCGAGACCTCGGCCGAGACGCTGCGCCGCGGCGACTCCGGCGCCTCCGTCGAGCAGCTCCAGTCCGCGCTCAACGACCGCGGCGCCGACCTGCCCGTCACCGGCTTCTTCGGCTCGATGACCGAGGACGCGGTCCAGGACGTCCAGTCCTCCGCCGGTATCGCCGTGGACGGCGTGGTCGGCCCCGACCCCCGCGCCGCCCTCGAGGGCGGGAGCGGCTCGGTCGACTCCGGCTCCGAGGCCACCATCTCGACCCCCTCCGCCCCCGCCGGCAGCGCCGCGGTCAGCACCGCCTCGACCTCCACCTCCGGCAATGCGATCGTCGACGCGGCCCGCTCCGCCGTGGGCACCCCCTACTCCTGGGGCGGCTCCTCGCTCAGCGGCATGGACTGCTCGGGCTTGGTGGCCTACGCCTACGGTCAGGCAGGCATCGACGTGCCCCGCACCAGCAGCCAGCAGGCCGCCGCGGGCACCAGCATCTCGCAGTCCGAGCTGCAGCCCGGCGACCTCGTGGTGTGGCCCGGCCACATCGCGATCTACTCAGGCGACGGCAAGATCATCGATGCCTCCGGCTCCAAGCAGCAGGTCGTCGAGCGCGAGATCTGGGGCAACCCGACCGACTTCGTCACCTACCGCTGAGCCGCCGGCTCACCCGCTGAGCCCCGGCTCCCTCGCCGAGGCGCTCGGCACCACCGCGCCGCAGGCCCGGTCCCGTTCCACGGGGCCGGGCCTTCGGCATGTGCCGGGTGAGCGGAAGAAGCCGATCGGCGGCGGACCCGGCGCCTTCTCGAGCAGGCTCGGGCGACCGGCGGCGCTCCGGGCACGTCAGACGTCCGAAGAGCCCGGCGGCGACGGGACGTACGCTGTCGGTCGTGTCCCGTCCCGTCCCCGACGCCCTGCTCCCCTGGCTCGACGCGCTGCTGTGCCCGCACTGTCGGGAGCCGTTCGCGCTCACCGATCGCACCCTCCGCTGCCCGAGCGGCCACAGCTTCGACCTGGCCCGCGCGGGGTACGTCTCGCTGCTGCCCGGCAGCGCCCCCATCAGCGGGGACGACGACGACATGGCCCGGGCCCGGGACTCCTTCCTCTCCACCGGCGCGTACGACGCCCTGCGGGAGCTCGTCGCGGACCTCGCCGCCCGGGCGCTCGAGGGCACGGACGATCCGCGCGTGCTCGACATCGGCTGCGGCACCGGCCACTACCTCTCCTCGGTGCTGGACCGCGTCCCCGGGGCGCAAGGCCTCGGCGTGGACACCGCACCGCGGGCCCTGCGCTTCGCCGCCCGCGCCCACGACCGGGCCGCCGCGGCCGGCTGGGACGTGTTCTCGCCCTTCCCCCTGCGGGATGCCGGCGTCGACCTCGTGATGGACGTGTTCGCGCCCCGGAACCCGGCGGAGTTCGCGCGGGTGCTGAGCCCGGGCGGGCGCCTGCTCGTGGTGCGTCCCGCGGCCGAGCACCTGGCCGAGCTGCGCGAGCACGTGCCGGGGATGGTCCGGCCAGACCCGCGCAAGGAGGAGCGGCTCGCCGAGGCGCTCGCCCCGCACTTCACCGTCGAGGACTCCCGACCGCTGCGGCTCACGGTCGCACTCGACGACGCGATGGCCCGCGACCTGGTCGCGATGACCCCCAGCGCCCGTCACGTGGACCTCGCCGCCCTCGACGGCGCCGACGGCCCCGGCGGGGCGCCCCGCGAGGTGACCGTCTCGGTGCTCGCCAGCCTGCACCGTCCGCGCTGAGCGCTCGCCGCTCCCGCCCAGGCTCGACGCCGCCCCTCGCCTAGGCTGAGGGTCCCGTCCGTCCCACCCCAGGAGCGTCGTGCCCTCGTCCGCCCCCTTCCGCCGCCGTGCCGCCTTCCTCGACTTCGACGGCACCCTCGCCGAGAGCGGGATCGTCCCGCGCGCCCAGGCCGAGGCGGTCCTCGCCGCCCGCGCGGCCGGCCATGCGATCCTGCTGAGCACCGGGCGGCCCGCCTCGATCGTCGCCCCCGACGTCGCCGCGCTGTTCGACGGCATGATCACCTCGGCGGGCGGGCACCTCCGGATCGGCGAGGAGCTGCTGCGCGATGTGCGCTTCCCCGCCGCGCTCGCCCGGCGCACCGTCGAGGTGCTCGAGGCGCACGGCGCCGCCTACGCGCTCGAGGCGCCCGAGGCGCTGTGGTGCTCGGCCTCGTCGGCCGATCGGCTCGAGCGACGCCGCCGCGGAGCGCCCGTCCCCGCCGCGGGCGCGCTGGGGCGGGGCTTCGCCGACATCATCGAGGCGATCTCGGTGCCCGAGGATCCGGCCTCCGTCTCCTTCGCGAAGATCTCGGTGTGGAGCTCGCCGGTGCCGATCGAGCAGCTCGCCGCGGAGGTCGGCCCCGAGGTCGGGGCGCTGCCGAACTCGATCTCGGAGGACGGCCGAGGCTCCGGGGAGCTGCACCTCGCCGAGGTCGACAAGGTCGACGGGCTGCGCCTGGCGGCCGAGCACCTGGGGCTGGGCATCGAGGACACGGTCGCGGTGGGCGACGGGGCGAACGATCTGGGGATGCTGCGGGCCGCGGGCACGGGGGTCGCGATCCGCGGCTCCCGTCCCGAGGTGCTCGCCGCGGCGGACATGGAGGTGGCTCCCCCGTCCGAGCACGGCGTGGAGGAGGCGTTCGCCCGCCTCGGCATGCTCTAGCTGCTGCGGCGCAGCCCGATCACCACGAGCCCGGCGGCGGCGACCAGCGCCCCGGCCCCGAGCATGATGACGCCCTGCGGCATCACCTCGGCGGCGAAGCGCTGCTCGAAGACCTGCACGATCGGGCCGAGGAACACCGCCTGGTCGACGGCATCGGGGACGAGGCCCTCGATGCGGGTGGTGAGCAGCCAGGTCGCAAGCCCGGCGAGCACGGCGCCGATCCCGGCGAGGGTGAGCATGAGGCGACGGTGCCCGGCGACGAGGACGGCGAGCACGGCCAGGCCCAGGGCGATCGGTCCGGCCCGGTGCGCCCAGGGGTCCAGCACGGTGGCGCGGTGCAGCAGCGGCACGTCGGGGATGCTGGCGAGGGTCACGCTCGCCTCCCCCGGGCGGGGCAGGTCGTCGATCAGCGGCAGGGTGTCCTCGACCCCGGCGAGCAGGGAGTCGATGAGCGGCAACAGGTCCACGTCCAGGGGCGAGGCACCGGGGGTGAACAGCGCACCGTGCAGCTCGACCATCGCGCGGTCCCACACCTCCGTGTAAGCCTCGGTGCCGGTGACCTTCGAGGCCTGCTCCTGGAGGAGCGGCGTGGCCCGGTCGGCGACGAACCCGGGGACGAGCTCGTGGTCCAGCGCCTCGTCCACGGCGCTGTCGGTGAGGGAGCGCTGCAGGGTGGCGTCCTCGGCGAGCGGCTGGGTGATCGCGAGGAAGCCCTCCTGGTCCACGACGTTGCGCTCGATCCAGGCCCCGGGGAGCCAGAGGGCGCCGAGCAGCGTCGCCGCGGTCAGCAGCAGGACGGAGAGCAGATCACGCAGGGAGGACACCAGGACACGGTACCGCCGTGCCTCTCGCCCGTCGCCGTGTCCTCCCCCACGCACGACGACGGCCCCGCCTCGCCCGGCAGGGGCGCGGCGGGGCCGTCGAGGGACAGCGCCGTTCAGCCGCCGATGCGGATGAAGGTCCAGCTGCCGGAGTAGATGTTGCGCTCGGAGGTGTCCACGCGGCTGTTGCCCGCATCGACGAACTGGTTGCCGCCGGCGTAGATGCCGATGTGACCGGGCTTGTAGACGAGGTCGCCGGGGCGGGCCTCGGAGCGCGGGATCACGGTGCCGGCGGCGGCCTGGTCGCCCGCGCCGCGGGGAAGGCTGATGCCGTGCTGGGCGTAGACCCACTGCACGAAGCCGGAGCAGTCCCAGCCCGACGGGGAGGTGCCGCCGTAGACGTAGGGGGTGCCGATGCCGGAGCGGGCGGTGGCGAGGATGGAGCTGCCCTTGGCGGCGGAGGGAGCCGGGGCGGACTCCTCCTGCTCCTCGGAAGAGCTGCTCTCGGAGCGCTCGGAGCTGCGGGACTCGTCCGCGCTGCTCTCCAGCGGCTCGTCCTCGGCCGGCTCCTCGCGCTCGTTGGAGCGGGAGGAGGTCTCCGCGGAGTCGTCCTCGCGGGTCTCGGTCTGCTCCTCGGAGTCGGCGGACTCGTCCTGCTGCGCCTCGGCCTGCTCCTGCTCGGCCTGGTCCTGCGCGGCCTGCTCCTGCGCGGCCTGCTCGGCCGCCTCGCGCTCGGCGGCCTCGGCGGCGGCGATCTCCTCGGCGGTCGGGCCGACCTCGACGGAGAAGGCGGTGCCGGCGGCGGGGGCGAGGGCGGCGACGGCGGCCTGGTCCCCGGCGCCCTCAGCGTCCTCGGCACCG